>CAIMVH010000062.1 GCA_903844855.1 uncultured Actinomycetes bacterium
ACCTCAGTGTTGAGGGCCTCTTGTACTAATTCTTTCGTGGCAACCCTCGAGGTATCTGAATAAGTGACCGCATTCTTCACCTGTTGCCAGATTTGCGAACGGGAGATCTCTGCGGTGGCAGCATCTTCCATCAAATTATGAATTGACGCGGCGCCATTGCCGTCGAGCCAAGCGGCCAAGTATTGCAAGGCAATATCAATGTTCTGATGTAATCCCGCTTCGCTCACTGATCCAGGGGTTTGGTCTACGGAGAGCAATTGTGCGGCGGTGACGTTTACCTCGGGACGTAGCCGATCCACTTGGTTAGGTCGGTCCCCCAGCACTGTGGTGAAAATATCTGCGCAGAGCGAAACAAGATCAGGATGTGCTACCCAAGAACCATCGAAGCCATCGTTTACTTCACGATTCTTGTCGGCTGTGACTTTCTCGATGGCAATTTTGTTGATTGCCTCGTCTTTACGGCTGGGGATAAAGGCGGCCATGCCACCCATCGCGAAAGCTCCACGCTTATGGCATGTAGAAACCAGCAAGTCTGTATATGCGCGCATCATGGGCGCCGTCATGGTCAATGAAGCGCGATCCGGAAGCACGAACTTCACACCCGCATCTCGGAAATTCTTCACGATAGAAAATAGGTAATCCCAACGACCGGCATTAAGTCCACTCATATGATCTTTTAGCTCGTAGAGGATCTCTTCCATTTCAAATGCCGCCGGAATAGTTTCGATCAGCACTGTTGCACGAATTGTTCCTTGCGTAATTCCAAGTACTTTCTGTGCTTCAACAAAAATGTCATTCCACAACCGTGCCTCGAGGTGGCTCTCCATCTTTGGCAAATAGAAGTAGGGTCCGGATCCGCGAGCGATGAGCTCTTTCGCGTTATGAAAGAAGTGCATCCCAAAATCAAAAATTGCGGCTACTACTGGGCGGCCATTCTCTGTGAGGTGTCTTTCATTGAAGTGCCAACCACGTGGACGCACTACGAGCGTGGCTAATGGCCCTTCTTTCAGTGCGTAATTTTTTCCTTCTGGCGAAGTAAAGGAGAGACTCTTTCGCGCGACTCCTCGCAGCACTACTTGCCCCTCAACGACGTTCTTCCAATGAGGTGTATTGGAATCCTCGAGGTCAGCGAGCCAGACCTTGGCTCCCGAGTTAAGAGCGTTGATTGCCATCTTGGGATCTGTAGGTCCAGTGATCTCCACCCGGCGATTGAGAAGATCTGCGGGGGCCTTGGCCACCTGCCACTCTGCGCTTCGAATATGGGCGGTTTCGGAGAGGAAATCCAGGCCCTGCCCAGCGGCCAGTTGCTTTCGGCGAGTGAGACGGGCACCGAGGAGTGCGTCCCGACGTTCATGGAAGAGTCGATCTAGATGGAGCACGAATTCCAAGGCGTCAGCAGTGAGGACCTGATCGGCCCCCACCACACTCGAAGGTGCAACTGTCATTTCTTTAACCCTTCCTCGGCAATCTTTCGGACAGCACTTGCGACAGCAGGTGCTACCGCAGCATCAAAAACACTCGGCACAATGAAGCTCTCATTAAGTTGCTCTGGCTTCACGCAGGCAGCAATTGCCTCCGCGGCCGCTACCAACATTTCATCGGTGATCTTTGATGCGCCGGCGTCGAGCAATCCACGGAAAATTCCAGGGAAGGCAAGTACGTTATTGATTTGATTTGGATAATCGCTGCGACCAGTTGCCACCACGCGCGCATGCTTGCGTGCAATGAGTGGATCAATTTCTGGATCCGGGTTTGACAGGGCAAAGACGATGCCGTCCTTTGCCATTGCTTCGACAGCTTCTTCACTCAACACATTAGGTGCACTTACGCCAATGAAGATATCGGCGTCCTTCATGGCACCCGTGAGATCGCCAGAGAACTTTGATTGATTAGTTTTCTCTGCAAGCCATTGGCGAGCGGAGTCAAGATTTGCACGACCGTCGTAGATGGATCCCTTGCTATCGAAAGCAATGATGTTGCTCGCGCCTGAAAGCATCAACAGCCGGAGAATAGCTACCCCCGCCGCACCCGCACCATTGAGCACGATCTTTACCTTTGAAAGGTCCTTATTTACCAGGCGGAGCGCGTTAATCAACGCTGCGAGAACCACAATGGCAGTTCCATGTTGATCATCATGGAAGACCGGAATATCAAGTAACTCCTTGAGGCGACGTTCGACTTCGAAGCAACGTGGCGCAGAGATATCCTCAAGATTGATTCCGCCGTAGACCGGCGCAATTAATTGCACAGTACGCACAATCTCATCAACGTCTTGGGTATCAAGGCAGACCGGCCAGGCATCGACGTCAGCAAACCTTTTGAAGAGTGCAGCCTTACCTTCCATTACTGGAAGCGCGGCCTCTGGGCCAATATTTCCAAGACCAAGGACAGCCGAGCCATCGGTAACCACTGCCACCGTGTTTCGTTTGATCGTAAGGCGTCTGGCATCTGACTTATCAGCGGCGATTGCTAAACAAATTCGTGCAACACCGGGGGTGTATGCGCGAGATAGATCATCACGTGTTTTTAGTGGCACTTTTGAATGCACTTCAAGCTTGCCACCGAGGTGCAGAAGGAAAGTACGATCACTGACCTTACGAACTTTGATTTCTGGAAGAGCAGAGATGATTTCGGTAATGGACTCGGCGTGCTCAGCATCACGAGCATCGCACGTGACGTCAACAACGACGCGATCGTGAGAGGACTCAACAATATCCAAGGCAGTCATGTAGCCACCTGCTGCGGCAACTGCAGCGGTGATGCTCGTGGTGGGAGAAGAGGAGGCGGGTCCCTCCAAGCGGATGGTGATTGCGTACCCAGGACTCGTATTACTCATGATCTACTCTCTGTTATAAATCGCTTATATTTATATTGTAGAAGTGATGTGCTCTGGCCGGACAGGAACTCGTGTGAGCGCCAATCCCGTAGCCTGTCGAATTGCTGCAACAACAGCAGGTGTGCTGGAAATCGTGGGAGCTTCTCCGACACCACGCAATCCATAAGGCGCGTGCTCATCTGCATATTCGAGGATGATCGAGCGCACAGGTGGCATGTCTAACACTGTGGGAATCAAATAATCCGTAAATGAAGGATTCTTGACCTTTCCATTCACTACTTGAATTTCTTCGAGAATGGCTAAGCCGAGACCTTGTGCAGTGCCGCCTTCGATTTGGCCTTCAACAGCTTGTGGGTTCAAAGCCTTGCCGACATCTTGCACGGTAGCCATTTCAATAACTTTTACCATGCCAGTTTCAATATCCACATCAACAACAGCCCGATGCCCAGCGAAGGCAAATTGTGCGTGAGGTAAACCTTGACCAGTGATGGGATCAATTGGCGTGGTGGGGCGATGGCGATATTCGCGAGTGCACTCAAAGACTCGATCCTTGACGAGATCTGCCAGTGAAGAAACCAGATGATCTTCGCCGTCGCGAATCTCGCCATTGACCATCTTGTAATTTGCACGGAAGTGGAGAAGGTGCGGATGTAGGTGACCAAGCTTCTCCATTGCATAAAGGAGTACTTCATCCCTTACGGCTTTGCATGCGGTCATCACCGCGCCACCGGTGACGTAGGACTGACGCGAGGCACTCGTCGATCCCGCGCTACCCACTTGAGTATCACTCACATGTACAACGACTCGTTGAACGCCGAGTTCTGTGCGGGCGATCTGACCTTTGAGGGTGACTAATCCTTGGCCTACCTCAGCAGCTGCCGTATGCACTTCAACAACAGGTTCACCATTAATTATTTGTAAGCGCACCTTGGCGGTGGAATAGTCGTCAAATCCTTCGGAGAAGCCGATGTTCTTGATGCCCACTGCGTAACCAATTCCACGCCGCACGCCTTCACCATGGGTGACATTGCTAGCACCGCCAGGGAGTTCGATGACATCGAAGCCATCTGTGGTAGCGGTGAGCGGAGGGAGTGGCATATCGCGAAGCTTTTCGAGAATTTCGGCAACTGGTGCCGCAGAATCAACAGGTTGTCCGGTGGGCATCAGCGAATCGCGAACCATGGCGTTCTTCAGGCGCAGTTCAATCGGATCCATTCCAAGGGTTTCTGCAATTTTGTCCATCTGTGATTCGTAGGCAAATCCTGTTTGCACTGCTCCAAAACCGCGCATGGCGCCACAAGGTGGATTATTTGTGTAGGCAACGTATGCGTCGATAGTGGCGCTCTCAACTTCGTAAGGGCCCACGGCGAAACATGC
>CAIMVH010000063.1 GCA_903844855.1 uncultured Actinomycetes bacterium
ATCTGGATTACTTCATCGAAGGCTGCGTGACTAGTGCACGATTTTGACTGAGAATAGATCCGTGCGAAGCAACCTCACGTCCCTAGAGCGCCTAGAGGCGCAGATCCGTGCCCTCCAAGAGGGCACGCCTCAGGGGGCATCCTGGGAGTCGGCCCTCGTGCGCTGGGTCAACGCGGGCGGGCACCCGGGCCTTGTGAAGGGCTGGGGCTGGAAGCAGTGGCCCGGACGCTCCAAGGCTGGGCTTCCTCTAAACGCTCCGCTTTATGCAGTCCTCCATAAACGCATCTAGAAACTTTTCCGTAATCGCCGATCCGTCAATGCCTCGTCGTGTGGACAAGCTATAAAGTTCTTCAATTGCTGAGTACGGGAAAAACCGCGGATTTAAACTTGCAAATTGGGGATCATTTGCCTTACGCATCACCTCTGCTCTGTCTTCATCTGGAGCTGCAATGACCCATCTAATATCGGACAAGGCTGGCCCTGATTCTTGGAACCGCTTCATACGCATCAGTCCACTATAAGTTCCAGTTGATTGCTCAACTTCTATCACCGCGGGCATCAGTCGGCCATTCTTAAACCAGATCACATCAATAAGTAAAGCGTTCCGTGCCGCCTCTTCATATGCAGAGAGCACTTTCTCGTTCTGCAGCCTGCTAATTACACCAGGCAGGTCCGCAATCGCTTTACCCATTATCCGGTGACCACGATCATTCGCGGCAATCCACGTTCGGAAGCCTAGGTTGGCGCCGATCAAGGCCAAAAGAACCTGTATTTGAATGTGCCGACGATTCTCTTCAAGGTCTTGAGGCTTCCGGTCAGAATCTACGAGCGTTAAAGCTTCGTAAACAACCGATTGCACAGGCAGCTCCGAGATTGCCATCTGACTAGACATCTGGTGCTCAGTTAACTGCAGCGGAGCGTGCGGTTCGGTTGGTTTCCAGATCAAGTGCTTATGGCCACGCTTGATAGCCTCTTTCCCATCAATCAGCTCAATTCGCCCGGGGAGACACCAGTAAAACTCCGGGGTCCTGGCAATTATCGCCTCTAGGGCAGCGCGGCTGTTGTAACTGGCTCCTAGGATGCGATCAATATTGATCGGCACTCCCTCTTGAACAGCATTAGTTAACCTTGAAAGCATCTGGCGTGAGATTGTCAGCTCCTTCAATGAGCCCTTAACTTTTCGCTCAATCCGTATCGGTCCTTCGGGGAGTGTCGCTGCAATCACACGCACTTGGGTTGATGTTTTCTCGTTAACATAATCAAACCACTGATCTTTCGGTAAACGACTAACGGCGCGGACCAGGTTTTCAAGTGAAAGATTCACTTTTGCTCCTTTCTGATCGCGTCCGCAACTGTCTTGGCTAGTCCTTGTGCGGCCAGAAATGGAACGCCATTTCCAATCGCTTTAAACATGTTGCTTAATGTCATTGAAGGTGGCAGTGCAAATGCAGACGGTAAGGATTGAATTGCTAATGCCTCTGCAACCGAGATTCTCCGATTCTCCCATGGGTGAATATGTACTTCGTTGTTACCGTATGCGGCTGTAGGTGAATAGCGCCGCCTATGCAGCCTCTTGTAACTCTTTCTTGAAACATCACCCTCAAGTGTCATCTTAAAGCGCTCAAGTCCTGCGCGGGGCTTGAACGAGTCCTGGGCATTGGGGTGGTCAGTCACTTTATTCTTGTCAAACCAGAATCCAACAGTCAACTCGGGCGCTATCCCGTCCGGAATGGGCCTGTTCTTGCGCGGTGTCTCAGCAATAGGCCACGGCATAGCAAACACTTCTTCACGATTATAGTTACAACGCTTGAGCCACTGCTGCGGGCTAACATCAAACTCTTTGCTGGCTCCCAGCATCCCTATAAGAATGATTCGGTCCCGGTCTTGCGGCGCACCATACTCAATCGAGTTGATTAGGCGCTCATTTAGTGAGTATCCAGCCCGCACGAGGTCTCGCTTTAAGCTTTCGTAAAAATTCCGATGCTTCTCGGTTCGCCAGAGCCCTTTAACATTCTCAAACAAAAAAAACTGCGGCTTTACCTTGATAATCAAGTCAATATAGGAGGTTGACAGCCGACCATTTTCACCAGTGCCACCTGCATTTTTCCCAGCAACAGAGAAGTCTGGGCAAGGTGGTCCGCCAATGAAACCGACCACTCCCCCTTCTCGAGAGACCTCGCTGACTTGGCCTTTCAACTGCGTTAGCTTGCGCGAAGTGAAGTAAGTATCAATTGAGCTTAGGTCCACCCCAAATCTCGCTTCACTGATTCCCATGCCTATTCTGGCGTCTGAGTAGGCATCCGCAAAAGGTTTATGAATCTCATTTGCGGCGACTACTTCAAAGCCAGAGGTTTCAAAGCCTAGGTCCAGAAATCCTGCTCCTGAGAAGAAGGAAAACACTTGCGGTTTCATGTAGTTATCGTAGTGGAGTTTAGGCTTGGGGTCATCTTCCTAATCACTAATCTGTCGGCGCTTACGACTTAGTAAGTCTTGCTTCGGCAAGTGGCTCTCAAACGCATCTACTGTCGTTCGGGCCAGCAGCGTCAGCTCCTTGCGCAGCCTCTCTGCATCCTCTGGACCATAACGGTAGTTGTACGGATTTGAGAGGTTCACCAAGAGGCGTGCATCTTCCCTTAGCGCCTCAATCCGGCGTTCAAAGAGGCGCTCGAAGGCTTCTCGTCGAGGATCGACAATTACTCGCGCAGCTTTCGCTTTCGGAACCTTGTTCTTTGCCATGCGGAGAATGTAATACATCGCCTAACCATATGTCAAGATACCCCCAATATGTGTCCAATGTTGCAAATATCCTGAAGGTATGGCAGACTGCCTGTAGACGCCTGGACTTACCGGGTGCGTATTGAAGGGAGATGGAAGTACATGGAGAACGATCTACTTACACAGCAAGAGGCCGGGAGGTACCTAAGGGTCAGCCTTAAGTCCCTGCGCCGCCTGGTCCGGGAGGGCAGGCTCCCAGAGG
>CAIMVH010000064.1 GCA_903844855.1 uncultured Actinomycetes bacterium
GGACTAGGTAATAATCTCCGTGACGAGGAAATCTTGGAGTGGGCCCACCGCCTGCTCGATGCGCTCCCTGCCAAAGTTCTGCCCATCACAGCCATACCAGCAATCTCCTAAGAGAGGTTTTTCATGCGCCGCCTAGCATTCGCCCTCGTTCTACTTATTGGAGTTGCTGGCTGTGCTTCTGATGTCGGTGTGGCCGCCCAGGTGGGTGAGACGACGATCAAGATCTCACAAGTTCAATCAAGCGTGAATAGCGTCATCGCGCTACGTAACGAATTGAAGTCAGAGGCTGATCCAAACATTTCGGATTTGAGTAGGGGACAACTTCGCTTTCACATGCTCTCGGCTTTGATTGACGAGGTCGCAGCTCTACTCAAGATTGTGGCGACTCCTGCCGAAGTTGATGCGCGCAAGAAAGCGATTCGCGATCAACTCGGTGGACAAGAAGCCGTAGATAAGGCGATATCTGATGCCGGCATCGCGCCTGAAGATTTTTCGCGGTATCTCATCGATGTCATTATTGAAGATAAAGCGGGAGCACTTTTAGTTCCAGATGCACCTGCCGGTCCAGATGGTGATGCTGCCCGCGGTGCCGCAATTCAGAACGCCATTCGGACGGTGGCAAAAACTCTTACGGTGAAAGTGAACCCACGTTACGGAACATGGGATCCTGACAAGGTTGATGTCGTGCAACTCGATACCACCGGCGGATCCGTATTTCCACTGGAGTAGGATCTGACTCTGTGGAGGCCTCCCAGATCGATCAAATGATCGCAGTAATGGCTCGGCTTCGTAAAGAATGCCCTTGGGATGCAGAGCAGACGCATAGCTCACTCGTCACTTATCTCATCGAAGAAACTTATGAGTTATTAGAGGCCATCGAAACGTCCGATTTTGATTCCGTAGAAGAAGAACTCGGTGACGTACTTTTGCAAGTTTTATTTCATTCCCAAATTGCGAGTGAATCGAAGAGCGGATTCGATATCCAAGATGTAGCGAAACGGCTACGTGAAAAACTAGAGAGCCGCCACCCACATGTTTTCGGCGATGTCATTGCTGAAAAGGCATCAGACGTCGCCAAAAATTGGGAACAAATCAAAGCTGCAGAGAAGGGTCGAACCTCACCGACCGAAGGGGTCCCTTTTGCACAACCAGCGCTCTCTCTTGCAGCGAAGTTAGTTCATAGAGCCACCAGATTTGGGATGGAGGGTGACGATACACCTGCGCCCATGAGCGAATCGGAGTTTGGTGTGGCCCTCTTCGAATTGGCTAAGAGTGCCGCTCAACTTGGAATTGATCCTGAAGCCGCGCTTCGCAAGCGCGCACGAGAGTACGCGCGTGAATTAGATTCACGTGAAGTAGAATAATCCAGTAATCACCTCTAACTAAGGGATGTAATCGTGGCAACCATTGCAGCAATCGGCGCGAGAGAAATATTGGATTCGCGGGGAAACCCCACGGTTGAAGTTGAGTTGGCACTTGATGATGGCACGATGAGCCGGGCGGCAGTTCCCAGTGGTGCCTCCACTGGAGCATTTGAAGCGATGGAATTACGCGATGGTGAGAAACGCTACTCAGGTAAAGGTGTGGAACGCGCAGTGCGCGCCATTGAAGATGTGTTAGCTCCCGAACTTATAGGTTTCGAGGCTGACGATCAGCGCCTCATTGACCAGACGATGATTGATCTCGACGGCACCCCCAATAAGGCCCATCTGGGTGCAAACTCGATCCTCGGAGTTTCACTTGCGGTCGCGCGCGCAGCAGCTGATAGCAGCGGCTTGCCGCTCTATCGCTATTTGGGGGGCCCCAATGCACATGTTTTGCCAGTGCCCATGCTCAATATTCTCAATGGTGGTGCCCATGCAGATACCAACGTCGACGTGCAGGAATTCATGGTTGCTCCAATCGGGGCCCCTACCTTTAAAGAATCACTTCGATGGGGCGCCGAGATTTACCACGCTTTAAAAACTGTTCTCAAGAAGCGCGGCCTTGCCACTAGCGTGGGCGACGAAGGCGGTTTTGCACCAAACCTCGAAAGCAATCGTGCCGCTCTTGACTTAATTCTCGAAGCTATAGCACTTACTGGTTTGAAAGCCGGTCAAGATGTGGCACTTGCACTCGATGTGGCAGCAACTGAGTTCCACAAGGATGGCTTCTATTCATTTGAAGGAAAAAAGCTGAGTGCGGCAGAGATGATCGAGTATTACGCCTCACTCGTAGCACACTACCCACTGGTTTCAATCGAAGATCCACTCTCTGAAGATGATTGGGATGGTTGGAAAGCAATTACTGATGAACTAGGAAGTAAAGTTCAGTTGGTGGGAGATGATCTCTTCGTAACAAATCCAATTCGCCTCGAACGGGGAATCAGTAGTGGAACTGCTAATGCTCTCTTGGTCAAGGTGAACCAAATCGGCACGCTCACTGAAACTTTGGACGCTGTCGCGATGGCTCAACGGGCCGGTTATCGCTGCATGATGAGCCATCGCTCCGGTGAAACCGAGGATGTCACTATCGCCGATCTTGCAGTGGCAACTGATTGTGGGCAGATTAAAACTGGCGCGCCGGCCAGGTCTGAACGAGTCGCTAAGTACAACCAGTTACTTCGCATTGAGGAACAATTAGACGATGCGGCTCGATTTGCAGGGCGCCAAGCCTTTCCGCGCTTTCTTTCCTAACAACGCATCGATTTCCGGGATATCCTGATTCAATGGCGCGCGGTCGAATAAATTCACGAGCGGTAGGACTGGCACTCATTGCCCTCATTCTTGTGCTCTTTTTGGCCCAACCCGCTCAGCGGTATTTTGCGCAACGTGCACAGATAAATGCACTGCGCCAGCAGGTGAGTGCCAGCGAGGAGCGGGTGGCCAAAGCCAAGGCTGAATTAGCACGCTGGAATGACCCAGCGTACGTAAAGGCGCAAGCGAGAGCACGATTGCACTTCGTGATGCCTGGCGAAACTCAATATATCGTTATCGATCCTTCGGATAAGAGTCAGATTGATATCAAATACTCAGGTGATGTCCCCCTCGACGTTGCTTGGTATCAGCGCGTGATATCAACTATTCAGTTAGCGGCTTGGCGTTGAAGAATTTTGACGAGAGCGATCTGGAAATTATTGGGCGACAACTAGATCGAACTCCCAGAGATGTGCACCGGGTAGCTTTTCGATGTGCCTGCGGTTCCCCTTCCGTAGTAGAAACACCACCTCGACTCTCCGACGGCACTCCATTCCCCACTTTTTACTATGCAACTTGTCCACGGCTCACTGCGGCGATCTCAACTCTTGAATCTGAGGGCGTGATGGACGAAATGAATGCGCGATTACAAGTGGATGCTGAGTTGGTGGGAAGTTATGCAGCAGCACATGACGATTATTTGGCAGCTCGTGCTGCGCTTGGTATCGATGTACCTGAAGTCGAAGGCATCACTGCCGGCGGAATGCCAGATCGAGTGAAATGTCTACACTCACTTGCCGCGCACTCGTTGGCGGCAGGACCTGGCGTAAATCCACTTGGCGACGAAGCGGTTGAAGCCATTGGTCAATGGTGGATGGCGGGAAGATGCGAGTAGGAGCAATAGATTGCGGAACTAACTCCCTCCGGTTGCTCGTTGCCGATATCGAAGGCAACTCTTTTCGGGAAGTTCAACGAGAAATGCGTGTGGTCCGCCTCGGTGAAGGAATCGATCAGACCAAGAATTTCTCAGAGGCTGCGTTAATGCGCACCTTTGCCGGGATCGATGAATACGTCACTATTCTGCGACGCAAGGGTGTGGAGAGTTTAAGGTTCTGCGCCACTAGCGCCTCAAGGGATGCGGAGAATCGTGCGCTTTTCATAGATGGGGTGCGGGAGCGGTTAGGGATTGAGCCCGAAATTATTCCAGGAACAGAAGAAGCGGCGCTCTCATTTGTGGGAGCCACTCGAGAACTCTCCTCAGGTCCTTTTCTAGTAGTGGATATAGGTGGTGGTTCCACGGAATTTGTTTATGGAAACAAAGAGGTGGAATTTGCTAGGAGTGTAAATATTGGGTGTGTGCGTATGGCTGAGCGCCATCAGCTTTCTGAATACCCAAGCCCTGAGTCAATTGCGTTAGCGATCGCAGATATAGATGCTGCAATCGCCGAAGCGGCTGCTGAAGTTCCTCTCACCAGCGAAGCAACACTCATTGCAGTCGCCGGAACGGCAACCACCGTGGCTGCGGCTGCATTAGACCTGACTATGTATGACCGAGACGCCATTCATCTCTCGCGAGTCTCGGCAGAGTCAGTCGCTCGTATCTCTCAAATGTTCCTACAAATGTCTAAGGTCGAGCGAGCGGGGCTGCCATATATGCATGAGGGGCGCGTTGACGTAATTTCGAGTGGTGCATTAGTACTTAATCGAGTCATGTTGGCAACTGGAGCAAAGGAGTTTGTGGCAAGCGAGCACGATATTCTTGATGGTATTGCCTGGTCGCAAGTTTCCAAGTGATGAGCCAATCATGAGTGCTCGCACTGCCGCGCAGGTGAAGAAAATTTCTAGTGAGACGCACTCTCTTGAAGCACTAGATATTGAAATCGCCAATTGCCAGGCATGCGTACGGCTAACAAAATGGTGTGCCCAAGTGGCAATTGAGAAAAAGCGCGCCTACATCGAAGAGGAGTATTGGGGAAAACCAGTACCCGGGTTCGGGGCTACTTCGCCGCGCGTCGTCTTGCTGGGTTTAGCGCCGGGAGCCCATGGCGCGAATCGCACCGGAAGAGTATTTACCGGGGATCGGTCGGGAGATTTTCTCTTTGCCTCAATGCA
>CAIMVH010000065.1 GCA_903844855.1 uncultured Actinomycetes bacterium
AGAATGTTCTTACCGAGGATGCCGTTGGCGTAACACTCGTCAATCGCCGCCTGCAACGCTCGATAGCTGCGACCGTATTCGTATCGGAGATAGATGTAAGCGGAGCTTGATTTGATCGCATGGCATGCGATCGCAATACCTTCGAGAAGTTGATGTGGGTCCTTCTCCATTAGGATGCGATTATTAAACGTTGCTGGTTCTGATTCGTCAGCATTCACTGCGAGATAGATTGGGCCAGGATGGTCCTTTGGGAGAAAGGTCCACTTCAGGCCACACGGAAAGCCAGCGCCACCACGACCACGCAAGCCAGAGTTCTTAACTTCATTAACGACATCCACTGGAGCCATGCCCAGCGCCTTCTTCAGCGCGTCATAGCCGCCATCGGCGCGGTAGCTAGCAAGCGTTGCGCTATTAGGCTTGTGGATGCGAGCAAGTAGTGTTGGTTCGAATTGAGCCACGGTATTAAATCAGTGCTAAGGGCAGAGGATTATCTTCGAATTAAAATACGCGGACTAAGTAGTTACAGAGATGTCTAGTTCTTCGCTCTCAGACCATCAATGAGGTTCATTGCCGATTCCGGCGTCATGTTCATCTCGCACTCATCATTGACTAACACGCACGGGGCTCCGTCACAGCCACCGAGGCACTCCGCAAACTCCAGGGTCACTTTGCCATCAGATGTCGTCTCGCCGGGCTTAACGTGCAGCCGACTGCACAACTCTCCTAGCAATTCTTCACCGCCCCGCAACATGCAGGAAATACTGCGGCAAACCCACACGCGATGATTTCCGAGTGGATCTTCTTCAGTCCGGAAGAACTGGTAGAAGCTCATCGTGTCGTGCACCTCGGATGGGTGCAGTTCGAGCAGTTCCGCAATCTCCCGGATCGCTTCAAGCGAGACTTGGCGATACTCGTCATGCACGATGTGCAAGGCCGGTAAGGTCACCGCTCGTTTGTTGGGATACTTGGGAAACTGCTCGCGGATTTTTTCGCGAATGGCTTCGGATAAGACGGACATATCAATTCTCAATGAGCGTTAGATCGTTGTTGTGAAGTCGAACTATCGATCCAACTCGGCTGCGATAATATTCAGTGAGCCAAGTATTGCGACGACGTCGCTCAACTGATGGCCTCGTATTAAGTGTGGGAAAACGGCAAAGTGAATATAGGACGGCGGGCGTGTTCGCGCACGGTAGGCTGTTTTGGTTCCATTGCTCGCAATGTAGAAACCGAGTTCTCCGTTCGGTGCTTCAACTGCGGCGTAAAGCTCTTCTTTCGGTGTTTCGAAGCCTCGATTCGGCATGATCACTTCGAAGTGTTGAATGAGTCCTTCAATGCTGCGATAGACAGCTGGCTTTGCTGGCAGCACGGCGCGGCTATCAACATCCACGTTGATGGGGCCAGCGGGAAGATTCTCAAGTGCTTGCTCGACAATTTTGAGGCTCTCAACCATCTCCTGCATTCGTACCAGATATCGTGCGTAGCAGTCGCCAGATTGGGAACAGCAGACCTTAAAGTCGAAGTCATTGTACGCTAAGTAAGGTTCATCTTTGCGGAGATCGCGAACCACACCGCTGGCTCTAGCGACCGGTCCCGCGCAGCTGTAATTGATCGCATCTTCTTTGGTTAATACTCCGACACCCTTAATGCGGTCGATGAAGATTCGATTGCGAGTTAGTAGTCGATGTGTCTCTGCGTGAGTCTTAGGGAAGTCGCGAACGAACTCGCGGACTTTGTTGACCCAGTCGAGATTCACATCGAACATCACGCCACCGACGCGCGTGTAGCTGGTGTGAAATCGTTGTCCGGAAGCGTATTCCACGATGTCGTAGATCCGCTCACGCATTGTGAAGCAATACAAGAATGCGGTGAACGCGCCCAGGTCG
>CAIMVH010000066.1 GCA_903844855.1 uncultured Actinomycetes bacterium
ATTGCGTCGCGTTTGTAGAAACCACGCCACTAAAGTCCCCACCACTCTTGATATAGCACTCAGTTGTTTTGTCAGGTTGCGCGGGAGCTGATCCACCTTGCGCTGGTTGCTGACCTGAACCACTCTGCGGTGGTTGCTGAGTACTTGCACCCTGCCCACTAGCGCCAAGAATCGAGTTTGTAAGGAATGAAATGTCCATGCGTTGGTAAATCCATCTCGTTGGACTAGAGGATGCCGTATCTCCAAAACTTGCGATCCAGATGTTGAGTTGGTCGATAGAAGCCTGGTCGTACTCCTTGGCGCGAAGTTGAATAGACATCGCATCCGCAAGAGAAATACCGCCAGAAAATTCATCCCCCGGTTTTTTATCAGTGGACGACTTGGATTTACTGCCATAAATCGTTCCGGAGACTCTCTTTGGATATGTGGAGTTAAAGGCAGTTATTGCAGCGGGCAGGTCAGCGCTCTTAGACCAGGCCGAATAAGTGGGAACCACAACAGGATTTCCGCTGAAGGAAATTGTGGCGACTCGGGCTGCGCCACTTTGATCAAGATTGAAAGAAGTACTTGCATTTGAGATACGGCCGTGGAACCAACCCATAATGTAGATCGAGGTCTTTATGTTGATCCTAAAAGTTACGTCCAATGGCATCGTGTAGCCAAGTGCACATGCCTTATCGGCTGCCGAGTAAACGACGCAGGAAGAATCGACTACATCGCCACCTTTTGGATTATCACCAAGTTTCTGTCCCGCGTATACAGCAGTTGTTTGAAAAGCCTTATCTGCACCTGCTGGAGCTGGTCCTAGTTTGATACCAAAAATCTGTGCGTTGAAGCTTTTCGAGAGTGATTTATCCGCCCCAGTAAGCCAGGAGCCATCATTGTGAACGTCGATCAAATATTGCGTGCCACCAGAATGGGGTGCGCCCGGTATGTCGACGATCTCGGCTGCTGCACCATTTGGGATTCCTTTGCTCGGAAATCCGGTGAAGGGTCGATACTTGGTTCCCGAGAAGGATTTAACTTTATTGACAGCGAGGGTTTTGCCAGTGGCGTCAAAGGCCTCAACGCTTGTGATGCAATCATTAGTTACGGTGGTGGAGCAAAACCCTAAGGTTGCCGAATATTTGAAGTATTTGACTTTTGCGCATTCAGGATCTGTGACCGCTTTACACCAACGGTTGGCCAAGACATTGCTCGTGCCAATGCCGACGCCGTCTGCTTCCTGACCCAAAAGATACGAGTCACCGGAGTTGGGAGCAGCGCCAATGCCATCGGCAAGAAAGCCTGTGTACGGAGTGGTGAGGACATCGGCCGGCAAAGGAGCGATCCATTGCTCATCTGGAATGGAATCAGCGTAAGTCGGAGAAATCATGGCTGACACGAGAGCGATGATGGAGAGGAGCATGAGCCCGGTGCGCTTCATAAGTATTCCATCCATGTAGGCGTCGTGACTGTCATACGATTCGCCAAAATGCTAGCGGAAAGGGTTGAAAATCTCCTGTGGTGCGTGCTGAGGTGGTCTCTCTTAGGAGGTGGCGGTAGCGCTCTCAGGTGCGGCAGTGGGAATCGGGGTAACAGAAGGTGTAGGGGCTGCTGCTGGCTTAGGCGTGCAGAACTTCGTGTACTTCGGCGTGATGGCCGGCAAGCTCCACAGGAATCCACTGCCGTCAAAAGCGTTAATTCTTAACTGCGCATTTTTTGCAGCACAGGACATCTGTGACCATTGATAGAGCCCCCCGCCGATGACTCCGGGACCAGCCAGTTGCATGGAATCCACCATGCCGACGACCTCTTTTCCGTTACTACTGAGGCCTCCGACAATGTTGAGTCGCGCTTCTGGGCCGAGGTGTACGCGCATGCCGTCAATGGTGTGTGTGGTGTACGCGCCACCTCGTGCTAACTCTCCTTTGCGTACATTCCAATACGTCATGGGTTGCCAAACTGCAAAATCTTTTGCAAGGGCGGCCCAAGGAAAGTAAGGCCACGTATTCGGTTGCACTACATCTAAGTTGTAAGGGGTATAGGTCAGTGCAGCTAATGCCATATCTGGCAGGGCTGCATGCAAACGATCGGAGAGTTCTATTAAGCGTTTATTGCGCTCAAAGGTCTCACCGACCTTTCGTGATTCGATATCTAAGGCGAATGAGTCAACGCCCGAAAGCTTTGCGGAGGCTAATGCCCTAGTGAAATCTAGATTTACATTAAGTAATTGTGGGTAGTACCAAGCAACGACGTAAAGATTATTCTTTTTAGCGCATGCAATGAGTTGCGCTAAATATTCTGGATCTAAGATCGTTGCAGGCTCGACAGGCATAGCTGTTTGAATAAAAAGCGTGCGCGCCCCATAGGAAGCTGCTTCGTCAATACTCTCGCAAGTGAATGGTTGATATGTTGCGGTGAACTTCTTGCTCTTAACATTAACCTTTCTCCAAGAATACATATCAATCCAAATACCAAGGCCTCGATATGGCGCGAGCGCTGCCTCACTCACAGGAAGTGGAGTTGGATAACTCGCACTTGCATTTATCATCGAGACCGGACCCATGCCCTTGGAATTGGCAGCGCCCACCGCAAAGGTGTACGCGGTTCCACTCTCCACATTGGTCATCGAAAAAGATGTCTTGGTTAAGCGTTTATCTGAGAGCCAAGTGATGCCGCCGTCGATACTCCACATCACCAGATAGGAATCGAGGGGGAGACCCTTGCTGGGCGCTTGCCACCCGAGAGTGATCCGATCTGGCCGGGTGTCCACTGCCATCAGGCCGCGTACCGCCGTAGGTACCGCGAGCGGGAGCTTGGCCGTGGCTCGGGTGGGTTTCGAGGCTGCCGTGGCGTGGGCGAGTGCGGCGGGCAGGAGTATGAGCGCGCTGAGCACGGCGGCAAGGCGCAGGGGCGTTCGCATACTGGCCCCTTCCGCTAAATAATGCAGATGCAAAAGACTTGCATTAACTTTCCATTATGCGCGACACCAGCGTAGCTAGCCCGGCTCGTCCGAGCCTTCGCCACGCTCTGAAGTTCGACCGGAGCGAGTGGCCGGCGCTCTTTGGCGTATTCGGCTTCGTCGCAATGCTCCATATCGTCGGTTGGGGCCTTTTAATTTACTAGAACTCCGACCCTAAATATCACGCTCTTACCGACAGTAGAGGTGCGCTCATTTATGCGAGCGCAGGCGCCCTTGCCTACGGATTCGGCTTACGCCACGCCTTCGATGCCGATCACAACGCGGCTATCGATGACGATGTTGTCGCGTTCGTCCTAGTCACAGCCCTTTGCAGGGGAATTCCTACCTGAAGCCAGGCCAGCCATTATTCAAATGGCAGATGCGAATCATTTGCATTAACCTTTACGAATGCATATTCCTGATGGATTCATCGATATCCCGACCTCGGCCACCTTTGCCGCGCTATCGGCTGTAGGCGTGGCTGCCAGCCTCAAGGGCGCTGCACGCTCATTGGATGAGAAGACCGCGCCTCTGGCCGGCCTTACTGCGACCTTTATCTTTGCCGTTCAGATGCTCAACTTCCCTGTTGCTGCCGGAACAAGTGGACACCTATTAGGTGGAGCACTCGCCGCGATTTTGGTCGGTCCCTATGTTGCAACACTGTCTCTGACGGTGGTCTTGCTCATGCAAGCTCTGCTCTTTGCAGATGGTGGACTGAGTGCGGCAGGTTTAAATATTTTCAACATGTCACTCCTCGGCGTCTGGTTTGGCTACGGAGCATTTCTTCTTGCAAAGAAGATCCTGCCTAAGAATAAAGTTTCAATTACCGCCGCTGCTGCCTTTGCGGGTCTCATATCCGTTCCAGCTGCAGCACTTGGTTTTACCTTGCAGTACGCACTTGGTGCAACCGCTACTTTTTCACTCACCACAGTTCTTACCGCAATGGTTGGAACTCACATCCTCATCGGAATCGGCGAAGCAATTATCACTGGGCTATCTGTAAGTGCCGTTATGGCAAGCCGACCAGATTTAGTCTATGGATACCGCGGCACAAAGAAGAGTTTAGAAATTCGTGAGGGTTGAGATGAAGAACCCCTTAGTCGCAGCTGGACTCGCACTCTCACTTGTACTTGCGGGTGGAGCTTCTTACTACGCATCATCTCAACCAGATGGACTTGAAAAAGTTGCAGGAGATGTCGGTTTCTTAGATTCAGCGAAAGCGAGCGTGGTTGAAGATAGTCCGCTCGCAGGTTATGGAGTTACTGGTATCGAGAACGAGAGAATCTCAGGTGGTTTAGCAGGTGTCATTGGTGTTGCCTCGACTGCCGCAATTTCATTTGGGCTCTTCTATGCTCTGCGCCGGTTTAAAAAGGATAAGTCATAAGCACCGAGGTAGAGCACAAGCATCATCACGGTCATGATGTTGGTGAACGTCTCTATATCCATCGTCACTCGCTTGTTCATCGCCTGCCCTCGCATGTGAAAATAATGGCTGTTTTAGCCTTCATTGTGGTTTCTGTTGCCACACCGATCACACGTTGGCAGGCATTTA
>CAIMVH010000067.1 GCA_903844855.1 uncultured Actinomycetes bacterium
ATCTCGGCAATTCCACCGGCCATCGAAACGATGATGGGATGAGCAAAGGCTTTCAACTCGCTAGCTAATGCGGCGGCTCTGGCCAAGTGACCCATACCCACACCATTGCTAGTCGCCAAGATAATGGTGGGTTTCTCCATGAATCTGACCTTAGTAGATATCCCTCATGGGCTATTTGCCACACGAGCAGGAGGGGTGGATCTTCGTGCCTGCCCCGTTGCCCGAGGCCCTGGCCCCTGGGTTCCGGGGGCCCGGGGGTTCCGAGGTTCCCGGGTCGCGGGGGTGGGGGCGCTCCAAGTGCGCTCATGGGGCTCCCCCGGGGGTCTTTCAGGGGGTCTTTCAGGCGGGATGTGAGGTGGGAATTCTCTCGCCCCACGCCGCGTTGGTAGGTAAGTACCGAAACCGGTAATCTTCGGCGCACGAAGAATAGGCAGCTGGGCTACCAGCCAGGATGTAGAGGGGGTCGACGCCATGGGGCGCGGCCGAGCCAAAGCGAAGCAAGCCAAAGTTGCTCGCGATCTTAAATACAACAGTCAGGAAACTGATTTCGAAGCTCTCGCGCGCGAACTCCACAATGGCGGCGTGAAGAGCGACGATAACGAAGAGGAAGATCCGTACGCAGAGGGGAATTGGCGTCCACGGGCGTGATCCCTACACCGTACGTCGCATCACTTCGTATCTACGAACCGTTAGAGGCATTCCCTACTGGCGAGCGCGATCACTACAAATCGATTCCGCTACCACTTGATTCCAAAACAGAAGAACAACGGCGCGCGCTCGCAAACATCATTGCACCGAAGCCCCGCCAGATCGATGGCGCACACGTATTAGAAATCGATGGCGAACGTTTCGTCTGTCCCTGGTCGACTGCACTGCGCACATTCGATGCATTAGGAACCTTTAAGAGTTCACTTCCCTCATCAGTAACGCCATATTTTATTCCGCAAGATTTCGAACGCATACTTCTGAACACTGTGCACGATGCAGATGCACCGCCGCACGTGATCACCGAAACGTGGATTATTCCGCCGCGTTGGTTTGCCCTCTTTACTACGGAGGATCGCGCTCGCGGAGAGAGCTTTGATGGCCCGTGGACCGTGCTGCGCACGCCGATTGCCAATGCACTTCGTCGCGTGAACATCACTTTACAAACTGTGATGGGTGCGTTCGGACAGAGCCCAGTCACTACTGAAATTGAAGAACTCACCGAGTGGCTCGAACTCTTCCACCCGCGCTCCATCGTCGAATGCGATTACGGCGGGCTCGCCATCTATCTTGATCGCTCTCTCAAAGCAGATGGTCTCGCCGGCATCAACGACGACACTTCACTTGAAGACATTCTCTCCTCGCTCGCCGGCCTTGCTTCCGGCGACGGAGTCGCTGCCGGGCGGGGTTATGAGCGCCTCATGACCCGCTGGCGCTCGGTTGCCGTGATGGAACACGCCACCTAGGAGTTTTAAATATAGTTTTAGAACCGAGTGGGAATCTCTCCAGCGATTTTTAAGCTCTTACTCGACATCACTTCTGGAACTCGTGAATTTTGACGTAACCAGGCCTCTGCTCGGGGTTCGATAAAGCCTAAAATCGCACAAATCTGAAAATGATCGCTCAATATATCTCGCTCGTAAATCGGTTCATGGTGGGCGATACGGTTACGTATCAGTCTCATCACTTCAAGAGATGCATGCAATGAATCTCGTTGCCCCGCATATGAAGGAAAAGCATTCTCAAGTTTTCCAGTCCAAAGTCTTTCATGAAATTTCTTGGAGAGGAGTCCACTCCAGAAACCGAAGCTAATTTCGGATATCACCTCAAAGCTCGCCCGTCTTCTCCGTGCGGATTTAGAGAGGGCCTTGTCGATTAAAATTAATAATGATGGAGAGAGTAAAGATTCGTTTCGATCTTCATCGCTCCTTATATTCCACCAATCATCCGCGCCTGTGAGGGTCACTAACTGATTGTGAAGTGAGTTGCGGAGGGTAATCTCAAGAAGGTGGAATCCTCCCCAGAGGGCGGCGGAGATCTCCATATTCCATGCATAGAGGTGGAGAGTGGCTTCATGGTTTCCGTTTGTGTGGGACAAATATGGCTTCAAGCGCGCCAGGGAGATCGCATTACTCAACGCCGAAATATCTTGTGGATCAAACATTGGTGAGTGATTTCCAATCGTGGTAGATTCTTCCCGTAAGCCCCGGACGAAGCCGCTTTGCGGTTGCCGCTCCGGGGCACTTTCTTTGCCCATGGTCAGTTCTCAGGCTTCGATCCACTAGCCCTGATTTCTCTCCTGTGGAGACCAGGCGTGTGGGTGGGTGGGGTGGGAAAGACCCCTTTCACGCTCAACTCGGCAGAAATAGCCGAAAAAAGCCCAAAAAACCTGAAAAAACCCTTGTCGCGGGGAGGTAAACCCTCCTAACCTTCGGAGAGATAAATACGGCCCTTCGGGGCGAATCGGACAGTATCCAGCGGAAGTGCTGGAGGAAGGAGGAGCTCATGCCTAACCGCGCCACTGACGCCGAGCCGCTCCTCACCCCCGCAGAGGTCGCCACCATGTTCCGCGTTGACCCTAAGACGGTCACCCGCTGGGCCAAGGCGGGCAAGCTCACCTCGATCCGCACCCTCGGTGGCCATCGCCGCTACCGGGAGTCAGAGGTTAAGGCGCTCCTTAACTCGATCCCGCAAGGCCGCGACTAAATTCTTGGCCTCACTGATCCACCCGGCAGAACTCCTTCATTACTAGGCATAGGCTAAATACATGCGCGTTTACGTAGCCGGAATTCACGGCATGGTCGGCTCTGCCGTCGCGCGCCACTTCCGAGCCGAAGGTCACGAAGTCCTCGGGCGACCATCACGCGAGCTCAATCTCCTCGACCGTGATGCCACCTTCGCCGAACTGAAGGCCACCCAACCTGATGCTTTAGTAATCGCGGCTGCAAAAGTCGGAGGCATTGGTGCCAACTCCACTTTCCCTGTCGACTTCCTCACAAACAATTTGCAGATTCAAGGAAATCTCATTGATGGTGCGCACGACGCAAACATCGAACGCGTGCTCTTTCTCGGTTCGTCATGCATCTACCCGCGTATGGCGCCGCAGCCTATCGAAGAAGATTCG
>CAIMVH010000068.1 GCA_903844855.1 uncultured Actinomycetes bacterium
ATGCAGGGAGGCCAACGTCACCGCGTTACGAAGCGGTGCGTGGGAGTGTTGCGAACGATCTTCTAATTCTTGAATGAGCGCATCGAAATCGTCAAAACTGCCACTCATCCGATAGAGCGCATTGAGCATCTCCCACTCATCCCGACCCGCACCTAGCGCATCGGGTGGAGTCTCGTGGCGCCATCCCAAGACTTCGAGCACTTCACGAACCCGATCAGGAACTTCCCCCTCGCCGGCGCTGCGATTTGCCGCTCGCAGTAAACGAAGTGCCTCGCGCACTTTCGGGTGATGAAAGAACCCCTCACCGTTACGAACTGCGAACGGGGTGCCAGTGCGTGCGAAAGAGCTCTCTAGAGCGGCAGATTGCGCATTAGTTCTGTACAGGACAGCGATCTGATCAAGTGCGACCCCTGAAGCGGTGAGCACCTTAATCCGATCCGCTACGCCGCTCGCCTCCTCTTCTTCATCTGCACACTCTTGGTACTGAACCGCACTTCCCTTCGGGCGAACAGCATGTAATTCCAGTGCCGACCCGGAGCGCTTATTAATTTGGTTTGCCAAGTGCACTATCTCCGGAGTTGATCGGTAATTAGTAGAAAGCCTGAGTAAGAGCGCCTGCGGAAACTTCTTCGGGAAATCCATAAAGAACTTGGGATCGGCCCCAGCGAAAGAATAAATCGTTTGATTGATATCGCCCACAGCGCAGATATCATCGCCGTCGCCAATCCAAATATCTAGCAATTGCTGCTGGATGGCTGAAATATCTTGATACTCATCCACCACGAAAGATCGATACTGCGCCCGAAGTTCGTTAAGCAGGGCGGGAGCCTCTTCAAGCAGCGCTTTTGCCAAGAGCAATACATCTTCGAAATCCATCGCTCCATCATTAGTTTTGATTTCATCGTAATCTGCGTACAACTGTTGAATAACATCTGCACCTAAGTCGCTGCGGACGGTACGGTCCTTCGCGCGCAAGATATAATCATCATGTGAAACTTGATTGACTTTGGCCCATTCAATTTCAGAAGCCACATCTTGCAGAACAGCAGGTGCATCTCGAAGGCCATTGCGCCGAAGCGCAACACTGAGGTGGCGAGCCTTACTTGGTGAGAGACGGGGTAATTCTGTGCGGGTGTGCTTGGGCCAGAAGTACGTCAGTTGGCGCAGCGCCGCCGCATGAAAGGTACGAGCCTGCACGCCCTCTACTCCAAGAGTGCGCAATCGTGACCGCATCTCTCCCGCCGCCCGAGCAGTGAAGGTGAGTGCCAGTGTTTGCTCTGGACGCAGAGTGCCAGCCAACGCACGATAAGCAATGCGGTGTGTGATGGCGCGCGTCTTGCCGCTACCCGCACCCGCGTAAACCACCACAGGTCCTTGGGCAAGGGCTACCTCGCGTTGCTGCTCATCGAGAGCAGCCAGGATCTCATCTGGGGTCACTCGCCCATCCTTCCAGAGATGCCCGACAGGCTGGCTACCCAGTGACTCCCTGGGACTCCCAGCGACTCCCATATACTTCAGGCATGTCATCAGACCTCATGATCATGTACTCCACGCCCTGGTGTGGCTACTGCCACCGCTTAAAAGGTGAGCTTAAACGCGCTGGGATCGAATTCGTAGAAGTGAATATCGAAGATGATCCGACCTCTGCTGATCTAGTTGAGCAGATCAATGGGGGTAATCAGGTCGTTCCCACCATCCTCTTCCCCGATGGCACCAGCGCCACCAATCCTTCACTTATCGAAGTAAAGAAGAGACTCGGCATCAGCGCTTAGTGCACTAACGCCACGCTTCCCCGCCAGTCAACACTTCGCCATACCATCCTTCAATCATGCGACGGGCAATACTGATTGATGGTGGCAGGACTAAACGCCCCGAATCAGTTGCCTCTTTAAACTGCGCACGTGAAAACCATTCGACTCTTTCTATTTCCACGCCATCGGCTAATGCTTGCGAAGGGTCTTTCGCGATGGCTTCGAAGGCGACCATGATGGAAGCTGGAAAAGGCCAAGGTTGCGAACCCAAGTAGTTAATTTGCTCTGAAACAATTCCGCACTCTTCACGCACTTCGCGCTCCACTGCACTTTCAAAAGACTCGCCAGGCTCTACAAAACCTGCAAATGTTGAGTAACGCCCCACTGGCCAGCTCGCTTGTCTTCCTAAGAGAATTCGATCATCGGCATCTTTTACTAACACAATGACTGCAGAATCCGTACGCGGATAGAGCTCGCGCTGGTCTTTTTCACAGAGGCGGGCATTGCCAGCAGAACTCATGACAGTAGGAGAGCCACAACGGGGGCAGTGCCGATGCGATTCGTGCCAATTCATTAAGGCAACTGCATGAGCGGCAATCAATCTTTCAAATGCTGGGAATTGGCTCACTGCTTCTCGTAACGAAGTGAAATCGCCCTCTCCAGATTGTGCAAAATATGCAACACCATCACTATCCAAACCAAGAAAAATAACAGCATCGAGACTAGGAGATGCTTCAGAGAAATAAAGGATTTCACCTTGGGTGCGCACCCCTCCTCGAGCAACATCCAAAGTCTTTGATGGATAAGCAGCTAACGCGGCTAGATCGATCCGTAGGTGAGCCGCCCGGTCAAGGCCAGGGTTGACGCTGGTGGCGGCTAAAAGGAGGTCTTCGCGGCGCATATATGCCACCCTAGAGCAGTGCGACCCCCTCTCCACCCCAAACCCATGTTGGCCGAAGCCGCGCGCTCACTTGGCCTTGAGAAAATCATTAATTACGGCGGAGACGGCTGGGATTATGACACCGTCACTGCCCTTGATTCCCATGGGAGAACGTGGATCATGCGCGCAGCCCGGAGAGTTGATGTGGTTCCCCTTCTGATGCGCGAAAATGCGATATTGCCCCATCTACAGATTGGATTACTCACTCCCAAACCAGAGAAATTTGGCGCTCTGGAAAACGGGTTTCCGTGTGCTGCCTACCAATTCATTCCAGCAACTGAGAGCAGCGCAGAGACCATTTCTGCAGAAGCGACTCACCTGGCAAAGGCTCTTCATAAGCTACATACAACGCCGAAAGAGATATGGGTCGATCACGTTCCAAGTTCTCCATCGTGGCTCGATCGCACGCGCGAACAATTGGAAGTAACGGCGGCCCACGTCACGTGGCCCACACACATACTTGCTAAGTGGCGTGAGATTCTCGACCTTGATCAACTCTGGGCTTCGCAACCCGTGCTCTGTCATGGAGATCTTGGCCCACCCCATCTCCTCTCACTCGATGGGCATCTTGTCGGCATGATCGATTTTAGCGATATGCAATTTGCGCCAGCTTCTGTTGATTTCGGAGACTTGCTTACGGCCTTTGGAAAAGAGGCCATGCTGCGCGTGTTGATCTCATATGTCGCATTGAGCGGCAGCAACCTAGAAACTTTGCTCGCCGCATCTTACGGATATCGTGAATTAGGGCCAATGTTTACTGCCTTTCACGGCATCAATACAGACCAACCCGATTTTATTGAAGAAGGTTTAGCACGTGCCTTAGAGATCTTTGAACCGCGATGAGAATTGCTACATGGAATCTCTTACATGGTCTGGGCATTCCAGATGGAAAGTATGACCACGACCGCCTCATTGCGAATGCACAACTCTTTAGTGAGATGGATCTAGTTGCACTCCAAGAGGTAGACCGGGGCCAACCCCGAACCCAACTCGATCACCAAGCAGAGATCGTTGGCGAGGCCATGAGCCTTCCGTACCACGCTTTTTCTCCGGCACTCTTTGGTACGCCCGGAGAGAAGTGGCAATCGGCTCATCACCCCGACCTCCCGCAATTCGGAGTGGCCTTGCTCAGTAGAAGAGCACCGCTGGCCATTCACCACTTCACTATGAAAGGCGCGCCATTCGGCGCACCGCTTTTCATCCCCAACTCCGGATTTATCTACATCAAAGATGAACCGCGAGCTGCCGTTGCCATGGAATTTGAAAACTTTGTTATCGCAAGCACTCATCTCTCGTTCGTTCCTGGATACAACGTCGCCCAACTTCGTAAATTGACTAAGTGGCTGAAGCAATTTGCCAAGCCAGCCATGATTGCAGGTGATCTCAACCTGCCGCCTGCCCTTATCCAAAAGAGCACACGGTGGAAATCACTGGCTCAATTGAAAACCTATCCCCGCTGGGGGGCGCGCACGCAACTTGATTACTTACTCGTTGAAGACCCCTCGATGTGGGGCGCCATCACTACGTTACCGACTCCTTCGCTTACGATCAGCGACCATCTTCCGCTCTTACTCGATTGTGGAATCGAGTAATCAACTTCGCGAGCTCACTTTCGTTCAGCAAATCTGCCGGACGTATCGTGGTGTTACTAGGAACGTAATGGAACGCTCCACTTACATCGGCCACCGGAATACCTTCTAATTTGGCAAATGCCAGCCGGTAAACTGCCAATTGCACCGCGGCAGAAGCGAGATCTTCGCCGCTCTTTACGCCTCCGGTCTTCCAATCGACCACACTCCAACTATTTCCCTCGCGATAAATCGCGTCAATCCGCCCAGAGATAGTGATGCCATTGATATCTATATCAAACGGCACTTCAACATCGTAGATTTCCTTATCAGACCACTCGCTCGCCATCCATTTGATTTGCATTTCATCCAGTGGCATCTCAGGGAGCTCATCTTCAGAATCCACTTCGACGTCATCAAGGTCTAAGAGGGCCGGACGTTTCAAATGGGTCTCGACCCAAAGATGGAACTCTGTGCCCCGTCGCGATTCGAAAGTGGGCGCATTGGGCATAGGCCGACGAAGCGCTCGAGCCATCTTCTCTGGATCAGCGGCCATCGCAACGAGCGCAGAGACGGAGTATTGCTGAGGAAGATAAATGACTTCTTCAGCGCTTCGGTGAGCAGCCAACGCAAACTTGATAGAGGGAAGCATCTCCGGCAGTGCGCCTCCAATTTCATCAAGAGTACGTCGCTTGCCGAGGTTGAAAGCTTCCATCACATCGGGAGTGAGCACCCTCGGCTCCCTTGGCCATCCGGCAGCCGCATCATCGCCAGAGATGAAGGGACCTTCTGGATCTAGATGGGCGCTCTCGGCGAAACTCGCTGCCAGATGTAGCAGCGGTGAAGGCTCTTTCGCTTTCTGAAGTGACGGATCGATATACCCGCTTGCGAGCAGTACATGCTTGGCTCGCGTAAATGCCACGTAACCGAGGCGATACTCCTCCGATTCGACATGCGCCTTGCATTCATCGCTAAAACTTCCAAGTACTGCTTTAGTTTCGTCCCTATTTACACAATTCCGATAATCAGGCGAGATAGGAAGAGCTTGAAGATCGCCGCGGAGCGGGAAAGGAATTACATCCATTGTGGTCTGCCAGTTAAAGCCGCCACGATCCTTTGAGGGGAAAATGTCGGTGCAGAGCCCCGGCACCGCCACTACATCCCACTCCAAACCTTTCGAACCGTGCACTGTCATGATTTGAATAGCCTCAGTACTTATTTCGTTCCCACCCAGAGAGAGACCTCGCTCTTTGCGCTCCGCTACCAAGAGGTAAGCGAGAAAGTTACGGATATTTTGCGGACCAGAGGACCCCTGCGCTGTGGAATTGAAGGCCATCGCTTCTTCGATGAGACGCATGACATTGCGCAAACGATTACTTGAAGACGAATGAAGTGAGAGTTCGATACCCAAATTGAGAGTTTGAAATATTGTAAGAATCATTTCAGGGAGTGCAAGGTGGGTCTCGCGTCGTAAAGACTTTAACTCCTGATTAAATTCAGTCAGACGCTCACGTGATCGATCAGAAAGTCCCATCACATCTTCTAATTCGTCGAGAGTATCGAGGAGATTGATGTCGTAATCACTCTGGCTTCTCTTCTTACGTGAGAGATAACGACCAAGAGTTACAAGGTCGCGCGGCACAAAATTCCAACGAGGACTCGTCAACAGCCGCATAAGGGAATCCCCGGCCTCGATGTTGACCAACACATCGAGAGTCGCGCGAATGTCTGCCACTTCAGGTTCCGAAAGCAGACCGCCGATACCGCTGACCAAAATGGGAAGTCCACGTCGGCGAAGTGCCTTCTCGTGAAATTCGATTTGCGAACGCTGGCGTACCAAAATCGCAACCGTGGGGCGATCACTCTTACTCCATTGGAGAGCTAACTCATCGGCGATGCTCTCCGCCTCACTCTCCGGATCAGTAAAGAAACGTGCAGATATTTCTCCAAGGCCAGACTCTGTGCGCGCCGTCAGCGGTCTGACATCTCGAGCTTTCAAATGTTTCTCAGTGACCAGATTTGCCAGGTCGATAATGAGTCGATCACTACGCCAACTCGTACGCATCTGATATTTGGCAGCGGGCGCGCCATTAGCAAGCGCAAAGTCATGAGGAAATCCTTCGATCGTATGTGCGGCCGCTCCTCTCCACGCATAAATTGATTGGTGAGGATCTCCTACTGCCATCACAGCATGGTCGTCATGGGCAAAGAGCGCCTTCAGCATGGTCAATTGTGCAGGACTCGTATCTTGATACTCGTCAAGCAGCACAACTTTGAATTTTTTCCGCTCGCTCTCACCAATTTCGGGAATAGCGACAGCAAGTTTGGCAGCTAGACCCATGATGTCGTTAAAGGAGTAAAGATGACGCTGCGCCTTCTCCTGCTCAAGTGCTTCGACGAGTGGCAGAAGCGTTAATCGAGCTTGTTGAGCACTTACAATTTTGTTGACTGTGTCAGCTCCGTACTTGAATTTGCCCTCTGGCAGAGAGAGCAGCGTGGTAGCCAGGTTTTCCGAGAGCGCCCGCACTTCGTCGGCGCTGCTTTGATGCTCCAACATCTCGCTGCTGAGATCTAGAACTCGTTCGATCACGGTGTCTGGCGCAAGTGAGAGGGCCGACATGTCACCGTCGTAATTCATGATTAAGCGATGGGCAAGCTGCCAAATGCGTGAATCTCCTACGACATCACCCGAGGAGTCAATCCCCATTCGCAGCCCATACTCCCCCACGAGTCGTCCCGCATAGGAGTGATAAGTACTTGTAGTGACTTCGCTGGGGTCACCAGTAAATGGAAAGCCAGCTAACTCCGGTGATTTTGCGCTGAGTGTGAGCAGCCGCTTTTCAATACGCTCGCCGAGTTCTGCAGCTGCCTTCTTAGAGAAAGTGAGACCCAATATATGAGCTGGTAGTACTTGCCCGGTATGCACTAACCAGAGGACGCGCGCACTCATAGTTTCAGTCTTACCCGAGCCAGCCCCTGCAATGACTACACCTGGCGAGAGTGGGGCTTCAATGACTAATGCTTGTTCATCGCTTGGAATTTGAATTCCGAGTAATGCCGCAAACTCTTGAGATGCGTATTTGTGCTTCATCAGAAATCAACTACTTGGGAGCCCGCTGCCATTCGAGGACAAGAAGACTTTACTGGGCAAATTCTGCACTCTTTAGATTTCTGGGCCTCAAAGAATGCGCCAGACATCTTGAGGGCGATCTCGCCTAGCGCTTCCTTTACTTCATCGATTCCAAGCTCACTCTGCACTCGAGACGATAATTTCTCGCCACCAAGATAGACCAGTTCTCCGCCTGCAGGTGGCGCAAGTTCAAGATCTCGTACGCCACCTTCAGCCACTGCAAGCTGGTATGCGCTCAGTTGATGAGTAGCTTGCGCATCTGCCTTAGAGATCGCGGTCTTCGCACTCTTTAAGTCGACCACGATGGTCTTGCCATTCTCATCCCTCTCGAGCCGATCAATCTTTCCGGTGAGATGAACACGACCGATATGCATATCAATGTGAGATTCGACCGAAAGTAAGGTGCGATTATTTGCTGTATGCCAAGAGAGTAAGTTTTCAAGCATTCTGTTCGCACTCTTTTCATACGATGCACGAACCCAACCTTTACCAAGATCTATGGCCGCCAGCCCACTATCAAATTTTGCCTTTAAGTCACTCGCGGATATATCTGGTTGGATCAAACATTCAGCTACCTGATGAATGAGGATGCCGAGTGCTTGCTCTTTGCTATCACCACGTTGTCCACCATTTTGCGTGAGAAGCCAACGCAGTTGACAGTTTTCGAATGAGTCGATGTTGCTCGGAGAGAGCCGAATCTCTTCGTCTTCGACAGCTACTGGGCGATCATCAGAGAGCGGGCGGTATCCGTACCAGTTCGAAACATCGGCGCCCGCAACCCCTGCATTCGCCAAGAACCCAAGAATCTGCGCAGCGCGTTCTGGCGTGGTCGCTGCAGGGGCGATCATGCCCCCGCCTTCTCCTGTGGCTCTATGGCGAAGTGCCGAGATGAAGGATTCAGGAGAGAGCCGATCAGAGACCTTGCTGATGCCGGTTAGCTCAGGTGCCATCGCCTGACAGATATCGCGAAAGAAACGTGACGGTCTGGAGTCTTCACCAGTGACTGCTGAAATCATAAGGTACTCACCGGAGCGACCCACAGCAGCATGTAAGAGTCGGCGTTCATCGATTAAGAGTGCGCTGCTGGCATTAATTTTAAGAATTTCTGCGCTACCAGTGGCATCACTTCTCCCTTGGAGTTCCACAAACTCTTCGCTACCAAGCAGTGAGCCGCGAGGTGTGAGGTTGGGCCATGCGCCCCCGTTAAGTGATGGGATAGCGACCACCCGCCACTGCTTGCCACGAGCTCGATGCACACTGGAGATTGCCACGCGCTCACGCTCAATGCGTCTAGGCCGAATGACATCTGCATCAAATTCTTGGCTTTGCATCTCATGCACAAATTCCATGACACGCGACCTGGGTTTGCGCTCGGCGTAGCGCGAAGCGTTTTGTACTAGCTCAATCAACGAATCTAGGTTTTCGTGCGCGGCCTCGCCTTTACGACCACCGGAGAGCGCCACACTCTGCCACATGGCGGCGGGCTCACCGGCACTTGAGAGGAGTTGCCATACCTTCCAGAGGATCTCATCGGTGCGACCACCCGACTTGGAGAGTATTTTGCGCACTCCTTCGAGGTACTTCGAAATACGCGTTGTGGGCAGATCGTTTCGCTCATTAAGAAGTTCATAGAGTGAAGCCCCACTTAATCCCGATCGCAAGCGGAGCTCGTTGAGTCGCTTGATATCGAACATGTCAGCTTCTCCGTAGATGGAGAGCATGAGCTCTTCGATCTCTGCGTCATGTTGGTGCGCATCGAACTGTGGCTTGAGTGCGGCATCTGCCAGAGAGATCAGCGTGAATATGGGCCAGACTGCATTTCTTTCAGCCAATGAAAGGTCTGGTGTATGTGCGATGGGAATCCCTAAGGCCGAGAAGGCGATTCGGAAGAGTTCAGTAGTGCTATTTCTAGTCACCACAGCCATATCGCGGTAACTCACGCCTTCGATCACATGCAACTCTTGGAACCAGAGCGCAACAGCAGTTGCTTCATCTATTGCAGAGCCATAGTTTTCAATGCGAATTGCGCCATCAGAACGCAAAGTGGTTGCAGCTGTTGAGTACTCGCTTCGCGGTATATCGCTGCTGATTCGATGAAGAACTTTGGTAATTTCACTGGTAGATCGGTGGTGAGTACTGAGAATTTCAGTGATAAGTTCGCTGCGCCGTTCGGCAGCAAAACTTTCGAGAGCCGAGACCATGCCTTCCGGATCGGCTCCTCGAAACTTGCCTACGGCAGAGGCTGGGTCTGCTGTTACCAATAACGAATCTTGCGTAAGAAGAGATAACAGCATTCTCTGAGAGGGATCTGCCTCGTGAAAGTCATCAACAATGATGAGATCAAAGGATGTGCGTACTTGGCTATGGAGAACCGGATCATTTGTTAAGAGGTTGATTGCGCGCAGGATTAACGCATTAGGATCGATTGCCCCGGGACGTTCTTGAGCTAATTTTGCAAGATACGTGGAATAGAAATGTGCCGCACTGATCCACTCCGGTCGCTGTGCACTTTCTCCGATCGCGACTAACTCTTCTGGTGAAATACCTCGCTCCACGACGCGTGAGAGCAAGTCGCGAAGTTCTTTTGCAAAGCCCGCACTCTCCACCGCTTTCGAAAAGGCAGTGGGCCACGTGGTGAGACCTTCGGCAAGCAGACGCCGAATGAATACATCTTGTTCGGCGCCCGAGAGTAAGAAAGGAGTAGGTCCAGAAAGATGGTGTTTTTGTAAGAGTGAAAAAGCTAAGCCATGAAACGTTCGAGCAACCGGTTCGCGGCGAACCCCGTTAACGCCGACCTTCTCCCGCAGGGTGGCTACTTCATCCCGACCGAAGCCGAGCAGGAGTGGCCGGGCGCCTCCCTCGAGGCACTCCTTGGTGGCGGCCACCGCCCGCGTACTCTTTCCGCTTCCAGGCGCGCCAAGGAGGAGGTGAATGGCCATGAGCCAAGTAGACCGCCTCCCACCGACAGCGAGGCGTCTCACGCGCCCAAAGAAATATCACCAACCTTTCGCGAAATGCCTTAAATGTCCGTTTCGATCTCATTGAGAGATGATAATCACCTGAGAAAAGTCAGCGAATCATGCCGTTAACCTTGAATGCATCCTCCCTCTGCCCGACAATTGTTACGTCTGAGACGCACCTTCCCCGCACTTCACCGTGCGCCATGAGTTCGCCGATGATTCAATACCCCACAGGAAGGGAACCTTCCTGCTTGGGGTTCGTGAGATGACCACCACCATGTGGGATCAACGAGTAGCGGCGCTATGTGCGCCAGTGAGTGAGCGGTGAGCGATGGATTGGCGACACGATTCAGCTTGCCGGGATGAAGATCCCGAGCTCTTTTTTCCGATCGGCAATACCGGTCCTGCCTTAGCCCAGATCGAAGAAGCAAAAGCTGTCTGTGCTCGTTGCCCCGTTCAAGCTCCCTGTCTGCAATGGGCTTTGGAGAGCGGACAAGATGCCGGAGTCTGGGGCGGACTTTCAGAAGATGAACGCCGCGCGCTGAAGCGTCGCGCTGCACGTAATCGCGCACGCACTGCGTAATCTTTTCAGTTATCTCACAGATTCATTTGGCAGACTCGAATTAGTCATTTATCTTCGAGCAGAGGATTGACTTAAAAAGTCGAATGCTTCACAGGACATTTGACATTGAGCGTTCTATGGGTGGCAGCGTGGGTGGCATGCTCTCCGATTCAGAAGTAAAGACCTTGGGCGAGAAGATTGTGACATCGCAAACTGCCCAAATCACTATGATAAAAGAAGTGCTCGCGCGAATTTAGAGAGGAATGCGCAGCAGCGCATCTGTTCCAGGGCCTAGTCGTTCCTTCAACGAAATCGATCCCTGTAATTCATTCTCAGTAAGCGTCTTCACGATTTGTAATCCCAAATGTGTCGAAGATGCAAGATCAAAATCAGCCGGCAAGCCAGCGCCATCGTCAGAAACCTTAATCTCCAGTGCATTCGCTTCTCTGGTCACGGTCACCGTCAATGTCTCTCCACTTGAAGCAAGCCCATGTTCCAAAGCATTTTGGAAGAGTTCAGCAAGGACCATGGCAAGCGGGGTGGCGCGATGCGGTGGCAAATGTCCGGCGTTGCCAGCTCGCACGACAGAGATACGCTCGCTCGTAGGAGAGACATCTACAACGAGGGCCATGAGGCGATCGATAATGAGGTCGATATCAACGTTCTCGTCGGTTTCTGCACCATTTGAAAGTGTCTCGTGTACCACGGCAATTGCAGCCACTCGACGCACCGCCTCATTGAGAGCGGCCCGACCGGCAGGATCTTCTAATCGACGCGCTTGCAAACGGAGAAGTGCCGAGACTGTTTGAAGATTGTTCTTTACCCGATGATGAATTTCCCGAATGGTGACATCTTTGCTGAGGAGTTCGCGTTCTCTTCGTCGAATCTCACTGACGTCGTGAAGCAGGACGAGCGCTCCCAACTTTTGATGCTCTTTAGAAAGAGAAATCACTCGCACATCGAGGATGGATCCGCGGCGCTCAATTTCTGTCTCGCGATGTGATCTTCCTTGAAAGAGCGGAATGAGTGATTCATCAACCGGCGTACGAGCACCAAACTTCAATGCTTCGGTAACAACGACTCCGAGATCTTGATCTTCGATACTTGATTGAATACCGAATCTGCGAAGTGCCGAAAGCGCGTTAGGGCTAGCAAAACTCACTTTGCCCTGTGCATCTACCCGGATCAGCCCATCACCCACACGTACATTCCCGGTAGCATTTGCAATCGGATAGAGACCTTCGGCCATCATTTCGGCAAGATCGTTGCTGGATTCTAGATAGATCTCCTCGAGGCGCCCGGCAGTGCGCTGATTGTTGGCATTCGTGTGACGACTCACCAGCGCGATCACACGATCGTTGTGTCGTACTGGAATAACTTCATCGCGCATCGAGAAGCCATCTCGAGCTATTGCCGCGCGTGATCGCATAATCTTCTCTTCGCTGAGTGCGCCATCAAGGTCTGTACGTGTTCCCCAAGCGGCTTGTGTGCCGACCAGATCAGTGGGCAGAACGGTCGGGCCAGTCGTGGGGCGCATCTGCGCGACCACCAAGTGCCCCGATGGCCAACTATTGGCGTCAGCACGTAATGGCACCCATAAAAGTAAATCCGCAAAAGAGAGATCTGCTAAAAGTTGCCAATCAGCAATCAGGGTATGGAGTGTGATCAGATCTTCCGCAGTGAGCGCAGATTCCCCACCGACTAACTCATCTAACGTGGGCATCTACTTATCCACTTGCAAAACGAATTCAATTTCGGTGGGTCCAAACCAAAGCAATTCATGTCCTTCAACTTCGCTGACTACGAATTGCGCTTCACCATCACCCGCAGCAGCCCGATCGAGGAGTGTGGCTGCACTCCTCACATCATCAAGTGCCTCATCTCCATCGATCAATGCCGATTGCAACTCCCTAAAAGTGAGCATGCCATTGATAGCAATCCCACCCCGAGGTTCCACCTCACCGACCACAAAGGATTCGGGCACATCAAAAGCTAAAACGACGCGACGGAATGTAGCATCTGTTTTTTCTTGAGAGATAAGGAAGAGAGATTCTTTGGCCGCAATACTTGCCGCTATGTACTCAAGCTCTTCTTCATCCCCTTGCTCATACCATTCGGTAAGTGCCTCAGTTACTGCGTAGGCGCGATCGACTGAGAAAGTACCTATAGCGAGCCACTGCGTGGCGAGCGCAAAGGTGCTGGGGATGTAGATCCGCATGGGTTCATTCTCTCACTAGGTGAGCGAGCAACCAAAGAGGGCCTCGAGCTCCAGTAGCGTGCTTTCATATTCGCGGTGATGAACAGCCACCAGCCCTACGGCTCGAGCCCCTTCAATATTCTTCACCAGATCATCCACAAAGACGGCCTCCGATGGCTCCACCTGGAGCAAACCGAGCGTGTATTGAAAGATTTCCGCCTCTGGCTTACGCATTCCAACTTCCCCGGAGATGACCACGTGATCAAACATGCCATCCCAAAGATCTCGCGGATACGTATTTCCCCAGGAATTGGAGAGGAGCGCAGTCGTGATCCCTTTTTCGCGGGCCCTGCGCACCAAAGCGTTCATATTCGGTGCGTGCTCGATGTAGGAAAACATGCGCTCTAACATGCCCACTGAATCAAGCGGTTTACCATCTACTCGTTTGAGTTTGGCGCCTAGCATCTTCTCGAAATCGGGATTCGATACCTCTCCACGTTCCAACGCATGAATCGGATTGAGTGCATCGTAAGTGTTCTGCCCCAGGAGATCTTTCAGAACACTGAGGTAGTGATCATGGTCCACGCCCTCATCTTCGGCCCATCTTTCAAAGGGTTCGCGAAGAGCGTTTGTGAGAACTCCACCCCAGTCCACGATTAGTGCGCGCATCGCCCGAATGTATCTCCGTTTGCTCTAGAAAATCTTGTTGTAGCGATTCGCCAATCATCAGGATGGCATCCCGATATGGCGAACGTCGATGGCGCTCTCCCACCAACCCCTTACCACTTTCCACATCAGCCATCTCTTTGACCGCATCAGGAATAGTCTGTGGTGAGAATCCTCGTGATCGCAGGAGTTGTAGATTGGCGCTCTTCCCCGAACTTCTACTGAAACAGAAATGAACTGCGGTGTTCGGGACGCGCTCTTGAATTAAGTGTAGTAAGTCAAATGCTTGCATCACCCCTTTAGCTGAGTCGTCCAACAGCAACAGCAAGGAGTCGACAGCGTCAATGCCCTCAAAGTATCGACGGGAGCGCGTGCGCTTCTCGTTTGGATGAAATGTACAACTGGGACCAAGATCAATCAGGTTAAAAGTGAAGGCTCCGCGTAGATCATCGCAAAGGTCAGCCGGATGCCCATCGCGGTATTTGAGTAGGTGCGCGCCTTGGAATACTTCGCGCTCCTCCCAAGGCCCTCCATCAATGTGTGAGACGTTGCTCGCTACATCAAGAAGGCGATGAGCTCCGACATCTGCGGGATCAAGAGCGCCGAGTGAGATGGCGCTTCCCACACTCACCATTTCGGCTAAGAGATGAATACTTGTCATGGTTCTGCCCAGATTAGGAGACACGCTCGTAATGCCAATGCACTTTCCTTGACCTTCCTTGCTCTGCAACGCTAATAAACCATTTCTTAATTGCCGGTGATCTGAGTAGGCGACCTGCACATAATTACGATGAAAAGGTGGCGTATATAGCGATCGCTGCTCTCCTTGATGGGCAATGCTTACGATTTTTAGTCCATTTATTTCGGTGACATCTACCGGAGTGAGCAGTAGATCAGTGATGAAGTAAGTGACCCCGAATCGAGTAGCCGACCGTAAACCATCGGCATAAGAGGAGGCTCGATCACGCAATTGCCACCCCATTTCGAAGCATGTTTCGAGGACCACCTCTTCTACGCTTGCGTCCTTTAATGCGACCACATATTGCACACTCATTTCGGGTACCCCACGACATCGAGATGGCCTCGTTGAGCGGCTTCAACGATGGCACTCACTTGCTGATCCAATACCGAGAGCGCGACGCCGGTATGTACTCCCTGAACGTTGGTGCCCTCCACTACCAATGCCTCGGCAACTCGTTCCGGTGCGCCGAGGATGTCATTCTGTGAACCCATTGGCGTCACATAGAGGTCTATTTTTTGTCCGCGCAGCAGATGGGCTGGTAGATGATTCTCCTCAACGCTGATGGAGACGATTCGACGAATCAAGTTCTCATCACTCTTATTTACGGAGCGCGCTGAGAGGATCTCGCCAGCAAAAAGATCCTGGAGCGCAATCCAATCTTTTGGGTGAGTTCGAGCATCGAGATAATGCACCGCATGAGCATTGAGAGTTACCGAACTCTTCCTCAAATCTTCAGCACGTAGAGACGTGCCGGCGGCTAAATCATGAGTGAGAGTCCACACCGTAACTCGATGTTCCACCCGTTGAATCACTGCCAGGGCAATAAGCAGGAGCGCAATAGAGATCATTGCGGAGCGAAGAGCAAAGAGCGAGGGACGCGGGAATGTGCGAGGTATTTTCATGGCGGCAGATTTCTCCATCTCCCCTGCTTACTCAGAGCGATTTCCACAGTCTGAGAAAAGGGTGGAGGCGAGGCGAGCCATCCGGCGGATATTTAACTACGCAGCGCTACCGGATCCTAGGAGCACCACCGAAGAGGAGAGGCTCCTATGGCTACTGCACTTGCACACTCAGTTATTTCCACTCGAGAACTGGATTTCCAACCACATCGCCGCGATACCGGAGCCACCCTCTTTCCTACTCCCACTCTAGAAATAGTTCATCATGCCGAACTCGATCTCGGGCTTGAAGAGAGCGCTTTTCCGCTCCATCTTGTGAGCGATCCGGATTTCGATCCACAACCCACACCACGAACTGCGTTGCCCCATCCGCGCATCTGGGCCGGAAAATATAGCCAAGCCGCGCTAGAGGTACTTGCTGGTCGACGTAACGTTGCCCAACTGGTGCGATGGAGTAACCGCCCGGTATACGCCCACCTCGATCGCAGATTTGGACAACTCAAGGGAATGCCTCGTGTAATGAAGGTGCACTTATGCGAACCTGCTGACGGTATCGCGGAGGCAAGTGTGCTCTTTGCTCTTGATCAACGGGTGCGTGCCGTTGCTATGCGCCTTGAAGGTTTAGATGGTCGATGGATGACCACTTCGTTTATTGTTGGATAACCAGTTATCGGTTTCCAGTTATCGGTTTCTAGGGTCTCCATGGCAACGCTTGTACTTTCTACCAGAGCCACATGGGCAAGGCGCACTGCGCGGAGTGCCATCTTCACGAGCGACGGTAGATGAGGTCTCACCGCTCTCTGAAGGAGCGGTATAGACAAGTTGTGTGGGTTTTTGTGGCGCCGCTTCTTCAACTTCTACCTCTGCGTTGAATACATAGCCCACCGACTCTTCTTTGATGGCATCCATCATGGCAGCGAAGAGTTCGAAGCCTTCGCGCTGGTACTCCACCAGTGGATCGCGTTGGGCCATCGCACGCAAGCCGATTCCCTCTTGGAGATAATCCATTTCGTAGAGATGTTCGCGCCATTTACGATCAAGCACTGAGAGCACAATGCGGCGCTCTAATTCACGCATGACTTCTACGGTGACATCTGCTTCGCGAACGTCGTACTGTCCGCGCAAGTCTTCAATAACTTTCTCTACGAGGTAATCCTTTGAGACTCCGTCGCGACCCCCACATTCATTCTCGATTGCTTCTACAGTGAGCGAGATGGGGTAGAGGTTGCCAAGCGCAATCCATAATTGATTAAGATCCCAATCTTCTGGATAACCCTCAGCTGTGGCTCCGGTGATGTACGCCTCGATGGTTTCTTCAGCAAAGACTGAAATCTGCTCCTTGAGCTCAGCACCTTCTAGAACTTGACGGCGCTCATCATAAATAACAGTGCGTTGACGGTTAAGGACGTCGTCATACTTGAGGACGTTCTTACGAATTTCAAAGTTCTGCGACTCAACTTGAGTTTGTGCGGAGCGAATCGCATTGCTTACCATTTTGGATTCGATAGGAACTTCATCAGGAATTCCGGCGGCACCAAGGAAGCGCTCTACCAAGCCAGAATTGAATCGACGCATCAATTCATCACCGAGTGAGAGATAGAAACGTGATTCACCGGGATCCCCCTGACGTCCGGCACGTCCACGCAGCTGGTTATCGATACGACGAGATTCATGTCGCTCTGTCCCAAGGACATAAAGACCACCAAGGGAAATAACTAATTCGTGTTCGGCCGCCACCGCGGCGCGTTGACGCTCCACCTCAGCTGGCCACGCAGCTTCATACTCTGCGGGGGTGTCTACTGGGGAGAGACCGCGCTTTTGCAATTCCAGATCTGCCATGAATTCCGAGTTTCCACCGAGCATGATGTCGGTACCCCGGCCAGCCATATTCGTAGCCACGGTGACTGCGCCCTTACGACCTGCTTGCGCGATGATCGAGGCTTCCCGCTCATGATGCTTTGCGTTAAGAACTTCGTGTGGGACCCCACGCTTGCGGAGCAAGTCGCTGAGGTGCTCGGAACGTTCAACGCTGACCGTACCGACCAATACTGGTTGGCCCTTACGGTGACGCTCGACTAAGTCTTCAACGACGGCAGCGAATTTTGCCGGTTCTGTCTTGTAAACCAAATCTGCCTGATCCAAACGTTGCATGGGTTGATTTGTGGGTATGGGAGTAACCCCAAGCTTGTAAATTTGATCGAACTCAGAAGCCTCCGTTGAGGCAGTACCAGTCATTCCAGAAAGCTTTTCGTAAAGACGGAAATAATTCTGCAAAGTAATAGTGGCGAGAGTCTGATTCTCGTCCTTAATCTCAACGCCTTCTTTTGCTTCGAGTGCTTGATGCATACCTTCGTTGTAACGACGCCCCGCCAGGATCCGCCCTGTATGTTCGTCAACGATGAGCAGCTCGCCACTCATGATGACGTAATCCTTATCAAGTTTAAAAAGTTCTTTAGCTTTAAGCGCATTGTTGAGGTAACCAATAAGTGGAGTGTTCTCCGACTTGTAAAGGTTATCGATGCCGAGAAGTTCTTCTACCTTAGTGATTCCCTCTTCGATAACGGCGACGGTGCGCTTCTTCTCATCTACTTCGTAATGCTCGCCAGGAAAGAGTGACTTAACGAGAGTGGCAAACTCTTTGTACCACTTGGTGGGTTGATCGGCCGGGCCACTGATAATAAGTGGAGTACGCGCTTCATCGATAAGGATAGAGTCAACTTCATCGACAATCCCATAGTTATGTCCACGTTGCACGCAATCATCTAAATCCCACGCCATGTTGTCGCGCAGGTAATCGAAACCAAATTCGTTGTTAGTGCCTTAAGTGATATCTCAGTTATTCGCGTCACGACGCTCAGCTGGAGTCATCGAACCAAGGATGACGCCTACGGTAAGACCGAGAAAGCGGTGGATACGTCCCATCCATTCACTATCACGTTCGGCCAAGTAATCGTTGACCGTGATGATGTGAACACCTTTACCTGAAAGCGCATTGAGATAAGCCGGTAGCGTGCCGACCAGAGTCTTACCTTCACCCGTCTTCATTTCAGCGATGTTGCCGCCATGGAGGGTCGCACCACCCATGAGCTGCACGTCGTAATGGCGTTGGCCAAGCGTGCGCGTGGCCGCTTCACGTACCACCGCGAAAGCCTCAGGCAGGATGTCGTCGAGTTCTTCACCAGCTGCCAAGCGTGTTTTAAATTCTGCCGTCATGCCGCGGAGTTCTTCATCGCTCATGGCATGGAAATCTGCCTCTAGCGAATTGACGCTGGCGGCGATCTTCTCGAGGCGGCGAATCGTCTTGCCTTCTCCGGCTCGCAGAATTCGGTCAAGAAGTGCGGACACTGGCCTACCTTTGTTCGAGGACGATTTAGGTCTCCATCGTAGGCGATGACCGGTACCCCCGTCGCCGGGCTATCTCTCCAACCGGCTGCTCCAACCGGCTTTGGGGAGGGGCTAAAACCAGCGCAACTGCCACCACTCCCACCACCTTTCCAGGCGGGAAGAGGGCGATGGCCGCCCGCACCGTCTCTCCGGTGGTGACCACATCATCGATGAGCACGAGGTGGGCTGACGAACGCGCCCCCAGCGAGGGGGCAAGTGCCAGGGCGCCGGCCATATTCTCTCTCCGAGCGGCCGCTCCTAATCCCCCTTGATCTCGCACCAAAGGATTCATGTGAATCATCCGTTGCAGCGCGCGCGGGGGTAAGCCAGCAGCCCGCGCACCGGCGAGCGCCAATTCGCCAATGGCATCCTCTCCCCGACTACGAAGCGCCTGGATGCGTGAGGGGATGGGCACCACCGCAAGATCTTCATACTGCTGGGCAAAGTGCGCGATGCCATTAGCGATGGCAAAACTCAACGGTTTGCGAAGTGAAGTAATGCCCTCTTCTTTGTAGGCCACGATTGCCCGGCGCACACTTCCGGCGTAATAGGCAGTTACCCAGAGAGGGACACCGCTGATGTGTGCCACACAGCGCGGCACGTCACGAAAGGGTGCAGTGCACTTTTCGCAGAGTGAAAAGCGAGAGGGTCGGCGACAGTGGAGACAAGTGAGCGGAAGAAGAAATTCAAACACCGCTCAATTAACTCGCACTTATCACCGACCCTCTAGCGTCGATTTTCAGCTGTGGATTAGCTCCCGTGATCCCAAGAGTTGAGGTACTTCTCTTGAGCTGGTGTCAGCTCATCAATATTTACGCCCATGCTGGCAAGTTTCAGGCGGGCAACTTCCTTATCAATCTCTACAGGGACATCGAATACGCCAGCCCCAAGACCATCTGCGTGTTCAACAAGCCACTCAGCCGCGAGCGCTTGATCAGCAAAGGACATATCCATCACAGCGGCAGGGTGACCCTCAGCGGCACCGAGGTTAGCAAGGCGACCTTCAGCAATGAGAAGAAGGCGACGACCATCGCGCATCACATACTCATCGGTTTGGTGACGAATCTTGCTGTTCTTGGTAGTGGCATTGTCTTCCAACCACTTCACATCAATTTCGATGTCGAAATGACCAGAGTTAGCCATGATGGCGCCATCTTTCATGGCCAAGAAGTGCTCGTGACTCAAAACGTCACGGTTTCCAGTCACGGTAATGAAGACGTCGCCAATCTTTGCAGCGTCTTCCATTGGCATCACCCGGTAACCCTGCATCGTTGCATCTAGCGCCTTTGTAGGATCAATCTCAGTAACCACTACATCGGCGCCCATACCCTTTGAACGTTCCGCAACACCCTTACCGCAGTATCCGTAACCCGCAACGACAACTACCTTGCCAGCGATTAAAGTATTAGTTGCTCGAAATATTGCATCGAGAGTTGATTGGCCAGTTCCATAACGGTTATCGAACATATGCTTGGTGTCAGTGTCGTTGATAGCGATCATCGGGAAGGTGAGCGCACCATCCTTCGCCATTTGGTGAAGTCGAATGACGCCTGTAGTGGTCTCTTCGCATCCCCCGCGAACACCAGGCAAAAGTTCTTTGCGTGTGGTGTGCAGAGTGTTGACCAAATCGCAGCCATCATCAAATACCTGGCTTGGCGCAATATCGAGTGCCGCGTTGATGTGTTCGTAATACCCATCGCGATCAATCCCGTGCTTGGCAAAGACGCTGATGCCAAATTCGTGAACGAGCGCCGCGGCGGTATCGTCCTGAGTGGAAAGTGGATTAGAGGCACAGAGTGCGATTTCCGCTCCGCCAGCTTTCAACGCGATCATGAGATTCGCAGTTTCAGTGGTGACGTGCATGCAGGCGGCAATCTTGATGCCCGCAAAAGGCTTATTAATTTCAAAGCGCTCGCGAATGGAACGGAGCACGGGCATGGAGCGCTCGGCCCATTCGATGCGCATCCGGCCGGCCGCGGCTAGCGAGGCATCAGCAATATCGTGTTTTGGGGTACTCAACTCATCGCTCCTGAAAGTTCGAAGATCTCGGAATGTGTCTTTATCTGACCTCATCTTCACCCATATCTAGTGGATTCTCGACATTTATGACAATTCTTTGTCATAATCTTAAGATGTATAGCGCAGAAGAGCTCGCCGCCCGCGTAGGGATCACCCCCCGGATGGTGCGATACCGAGCTCGCCTTGGACTACTGCGCACCGCCCATAGACGCCATCGCCCCTTCACCCACCATGACGAAGTAGCCCTCATCCTCATTAGACAAGTGGAGAGTGAGTACAACGCTTCTCCGGATGAGATTGCCTTTGCGCTTCGTGCACTGACCACGAAGCGATTAGCGGAACAGATTCGACATATCGGCGAGATGTACGGACGAGTTGATGC
>CAIMVH010000069.1 GCA_903844855.1 uncultured Actinomycetes bacterium
CCAATCACAATAATTATTTCAAGTAAGTCGCGCCGCTTGCGAAGATAGGTAAAGCCATCTCGAATTCGCACGCTCAGCTCTAAATCACGCTTCTTCCTCTGCAACTGTGTGGGGTCCATCATTAAGAGTGAAGAAATCACAGCCAAGAAAGAAATTCCATTCAAAATGAAAGATGGTCCGGTACCAAACGCATTAATCATCAGACCAGAGAGTGCAGGACCAATAAGTCTTCCGCCATTGAAGTTCGCTGAATTAAGACTGACTGCATTTTGTAAATCATCTGGTCCGACTAATTCAATAGAAAATGCTTGACGTACGGGTGCATCTATCGCGGAGGCAAAGCCCAACCCAAATGCCAGTAGATAGACCTGCCAGATCTGTACATTTCCCATAAGTACCAAGGTGCCCAGCGAGAGCGCAGCAACCCCACCACCAGCGTTGGTGAGAGCGAGAATTTTTCTCTTATCGAACCTATCGGCGATAGATCCACCCAGAAGGCTGAATAAGAGTGTGGGAAGGAATTGCAAACCGGTCACAATTCCTAGCGCAGTTCCACTACCGGTGAGTTGCAAAACGAGCCAATCTTGCGCAACACGTTGAACCCAAGTTCCGATGTTGGAGACCACACTCGAGGCGAAGAAGAGTCGGTAATTTCGATGTTGGAAAGATCGCATCGCCCCGCTCATTTAGACCACTCTAGACCGTTTACTAGGTCAGGGAGGTAAGATCAACCCGTGATGCGAGAGATGCCCCCATTGGTCGTCAAAGAAGGCCGGATTGTTCTCACCGGCACGTTGCTCTGGGCTGCTGGCGCAATCATCACTGCCCTGATGGGTGAAGCAACTGCATTCAAGGCGTGTGTTGTAGGCGCTCTCTTAGGCTGTTACGGAACTTATCGAACCTTCAAAAATGATCGTCGACGTCGTACAGCGAACGTGAGTGAAATTTAGAGATTAAAGTTTTTCAATCTGATCAGCGATGCCACGAAGAACCTTTGCAGTACGCCCTGATTCCACAGATGTAGGGAAGCGTCCGTGACGCAGACCATTACCCAGACGATCAAGAATTTTGATGACATCTTCAATGATGGCAGCCAGATCATCGCCATCCATGCGGGAATTCTCCGCAAGTGAAGGCGGAGCTTCCAAGATGGTGACCGAAAGCGCCTGTGGGCCACGTCGACCGTCAGCGACGCTAAATTCTAATTTTGTTCCTGGCTTCACAGTGCTCACGCCGGCCGGCAACGCAGAAGCCGCGAGATAAACATCTTCGCCCTCTTCTGATGCGATGAAGCCAAAGCCCTTTTCGAGGCTAAACCACTTCACTTTGCCTGATGGCATGAGAACACTCCTTGCTGACTGAGACTGGTTTCCTACCAGAGTGGGAAAGGATACCCGTTAATCCAGAACTAAGGCTTGGCTATGCGCGCCACAGCCGTGATCTACGCTCACCACGCGGGCATCATCGGGGGCGTACTCGTTGCCGCAGACCCCAAAAGCCGACCTGAGTGAACCTGCAATAGGCAGGAAGAAGGCGCAGGAAGCACAGCGAGCAGGGGCCGCTTCTGAGATAGGAGCGCGCGGACCTCGATCGCTTTCATACCAGCGACGGGCAACGGCATCGCGACCTTCAGCCGAGAGCACTCGGGCTCGTCCTAAACCAAATTCCCAGAGCGCCACTAGATCGAGTTCATCATCAGCAGGTAAGCCGGCATATCCCGGAACCAAACGCGGATCATCAGCGCGGGTAGGCAAAACATCGCCCACACCAAGGTCTCCGGGAAGCACGCGCTTCTCCCAAGGAATCCACTCTGGTGCCAACAATGCATCAGGGCCAGGGATGAGAACGACATCGCAAATGGTGGGTTCGCCATCTTCAAGTTGCGCAACAGTGACTGCCCACCGCCATTGCCCATAACCAGGTAATGAGGATTCAAAGAGATGTGTGTGGAGACGATCGTCGTCATCTTCTACCGAGAGATGCGCACCCACAAATTCAGCGCCATCTGCTTCAAGATTTGCGGCAGCGCGAGCTAACTCGATAACTGCAGGTGAGTTACTCATATGTGGAGTTTATCGTGACTTAGTGGGCGTCTGTAGCCACTCTTCGTGCCAGGCGGTGAGCCAGGCGGGAAACTCCAATAATGAGGTGAGGATGACGTCTGGTCCTTCAAGAACCAGTTCTTCGCGCGAGATGGGGCCAGTGGTGACCGCAACGCTTACTGCGCCTGCTGTTTTGGCGCCGCGCACATCTCCTGGGTGGTCGCCGACATAAATATCTGCGCTCTCGGCTTTTAGTGCACTTGCCTTTTTCTCCGCGTAGAGGTCACCGACCACAACATCTAATTCAAGGTCTAAATACTTCACAATCTTCACCACGGCAGATTCAAGTTTTGCACTCACCACCATGGTGCGACCGCCAAGAGCGCGAATGGCCTCAAGCGCTTCTTTCGCGCCCGGAAGCACCGTAGTTTGAGGAATTCCAATTTCGCCATAAATAGCGCGGTACTCCTGCACTAATGGGTCTACTAATTCTGCAGGTACCCATTGGCCAAACGAATCCCAAAGTGGAATACCGACCGTCTTTGCCATCTCTTCAAGCGCAATGGTGTAACCATGCCTCTTCAGCACGACATCCATAGTGGAGGTAATGCCGTCAGAAGAATCTACGAGAGTCATGTCGAGATCGAAACCGACCATGAAACTCTTTGATGCGTTTGAAGAAGTCCCCGAGAAATTCACTGCGTCATCCTTTCATAGCAAAGGAGCCCAGAGAAATCTCTGGGCTCCTTTGAGAAGAATTGGATTAGAAATCCATGTCTCCGCCACCGGGCATCGCAGGAGCGGCACCCTTTGGCTCTGGCTTATCAGCAATGACAACCTCAGTCGTGAGGAAGAGTGCTGCGATTGATGCGGCGTTCTGAAGAGCAGAGCGCGTGACCTTGACTGGATCGATGATGCCACTCTTGATCATGTCTACGTACTCTCCGGTTGCTGCGTTAAGACCGAAACCGGCTTCGAGATTGCGAACCTTCTCGACCACAACTCCGCCTTCAAGCCCAGCGTTTATCGCAATCTGCTTGAGCGGCGCTTCAACAGCGAGCTCAACGATCTTGGCACCGGTTGCTTCGTCGCCCTCAAGTTTGAGCTTGGCGAATGCAGCCTTGGAAGCTTGTAGAAGAGCTACGCCACCACCGGCGACGATACCTTCTTCAACAGCTGCCTTTGCGTTGCGAACAGCATCTTCAATGCGGTGCTTACGCTCCTTGAGTTCTACCTCAGTTGCCGCACCTGCCTTGATAACAGCGACGCCACCAGCAAGCTTTGCAAGGCGCTCTTGGAGCTTCTCGCGATCGTAATCTGAATCACTCTTCTCGATTTCAGCGCGGATTTGGTTAACGCGACCATTGATTTGGTCTGCATCTCCGGCGCCTTCAACGATGGTGGTTTCGTCCTTGGTGATAACGACCTTGCGGGCGCGACCGAGGAGATCAACCGTGGTTGATTCAAGTTTAAGACCGACCTCTTCAGAGATGACCTGTCCACCGGTGAGAATGGCAATGTCTTGGAGCATCGCCTTGCGACGATCACCAAAGCCTGGTGCCTTCACTGCAACTGAACGGAAAGTTCCACGAATCTTATTCACTACGAGTGTTGCAAGGGCTTCGCCTTCAACATCTTCAGCGATGATCGCGAGTGGCTTTCCTGATTGCATGATCTTCTCAAGAAGTGGAAGGAGATCCTTCACAGATGTGATCTTTGAGTTTGCGATAAGCACGTAAGCATCTTCGAGAACTGCTTCCATGCGCTCTGGATCGGTGACGAAGTAAGGGCTGATGTATCCCTTGTCGAAACGCATACCTTCAGTGAGCTCGAGTTCGAGACCGAAAGTGTTGCTCTCTTCAACAGTGATGACACCTTCTTTGCCAACCTTGTCCATTGCTTCGGCAATCATGTCGCCGATGGCTGAGTCGGCGGCAGAAATAGAGGCCGTTGATGCAATCTGCTCTTTTGTTTCAACAGCCTTAGCCATTGAATGAAGTTCAGCTGCTACTGCTTCTACTGCCTTCTCAATTCCGCGCTTGAGTGCCATTGGATTGGCACCTGCAGCAACGTTACGAAGACCTTCACGCACAAGTGCTTGAGCGAGAACGGTTGCGGTCGTAGTTCCATCGCCAGCGACATCATCTGTCTTTTTGGCAACTTCCTTAACGAGCTCGGCACCGATCTTCTCGTATGGATCTTCGAGTTCGATTTCCTTAGCGATCGAAACACCGTCGTTGGTGATCGTGGGGGCTCCCCACTTCTTCTCCAACACAACGTTGCGTCCGCGAGGTCCGAGAGTGACCTTCACTGCGTCTGCGAGCTGATTCATTCCACGCTCGAGACCACGACGCGCCTCTTCATCAAAGGCGATGATCTTGGCCATTCATGTTCCTTCGTACGGGGTCGTTTGCACGACCATGACTGGGTGGCGCCCGCGACGGACGACCTCGTGGGAGGTCTCGCTCCACAGTCTGGGTGGGTTATCACTCTCACCCCGAGAGTGCTACCTATAGATTGGCACTCTCCTACGAGGAGTGCAAATTGTGAACGGCTGTGAACCGCTGTGAACTGCTGAGCCCTTAGTTGGCGGCCTTCACTGACTCAGCCTGGGGACCCTTGGCCCCTTGGGTCACATCGAACTCCACGCGCTGACCTTCTTGGAGGGACTTGTAGCCATCCATATCAATCGCGCTGTAATGCACGAATACATCTGCGCCATCATCAACTGCGATAAAGCCGTAGCCCTTTTCGCCGTTGAACCATTTAACGGTGCCAACTGCCATCACAATCTGCCTTTACTTCATAGGGTCACAGCTCTTCTGTGACCGGGTGCTACTGAGGTGATCTCACCGGAGGAGAAAACCCCAGGCTGGGAAGTTACTTCTCTAGAGTGCGGGCAGGGAAGATGAGAACGAAAAAATATGATGAAAAAGTGAAAAAGAGCGCTTAAAATCGGGATATTTGGCGCAAAAAGAAATTACAAAAAGTTTAGGAGAGGCGGCGAGCAGAGCGATCGCGGGTGCGGGCATCGCGCATCCGTCGTAAACGCTTGACCAACATGGGATCGGCAGAGAGCGCCTCAGGGCGATCAATCACCGAGTTGAGGAGCTCGTAATAGCGGGTCGGAGTGAGATCAAAAAATTCTTTGATGGTGACCTCTTTGGCGCCCGCGTGCTTCCACCAGTGACGTTCAAAATCGAGGATGGCGCGTTCACGTTCAGAGAGTTCCCCGGTAGTGATTGCCGAGAGAACTACTTCGCCCACGATGACCCCTTTTTCTTACGCATCCAGCCTGACCTCTGGTGCTCTGCTCAACCTCAATAATAGGAGTAAATAACACGGTTGTCATTTATCCCCCACTATCGCCCGGTTTCGCCTATATGTGCGCCTATATGTGCCGTGGGGAGGTGATTACGCCAAGGTGGCCAGAATGGTGGAGATATCTTCTGGTGTGGTCCGGGGGTTGACGATGGCAAAGCGCAGGATGGTCTCGCCTTGATGGGTCGAGGGGGTCACAAAGCCGATCTGATCAGCGAGCAATTGATCGCTCCATTTTTTGTATTGCTCGGGGCCCCAGCCGATACGACGAAAAGCCACAATCGAAAGAGCGGGCGGATACACCACTTCAGTCACCGGGCACTCCCCCACTAACCTCGCCGCATCGCGCGCGACTTCCAATGTGCGCTCGACTGCATCGACATATTTTTTGGTGCCATGCGATGCCAGTGAGTACCAGAATGGAAGTCCGCGCGGTCGACGTGAAAGCTGGATTCCGAAGTCGGACGGATTCCACGCATCGGGTTCTTGTAAAGACTTCAAATAACCTGCCTCTTGCGTATGAGCGCGCTTACCTAAATGTGGATTCCTATAAAGAAGAGCGCAGGCATCAAAAGGTGCAAAGAACCATTTATGCGGATCCACGATAAATGAATCTGCACGCTCTATTCCATCAAATAGTGGACGGGCACTTGGAGCTGCGAGCGCGGCAGCTCCGTACGCGCCATCGACATGAAACCAAAGTTCGGCGGCTTCCGCTGTATCTGCAATCGAAGCGAGGTCATCGATAATTCCAAGATTTGTGCTTCCTGATGTGGCTACAACTGCAAAAGCTTTCTGCTTACCGGAAAGTGAGTTGACTGCATCGAGAACTGAGGAACCCAAGAGACGACCGGATTGGTCGATCGCGCACTGAACGATATCTACATCCATTACTCGGGCGGCACTGGCAATAGAAGAATGTGCGTTCTCACTTACCAGCAATACCCAACGATAATCATTGCCAAATTTTGCTCTTGCAGATTCACGTGCCGTCACGAGTGCGGACAGGTTTCCCACGGTGCCACCTTGCATAAATACCCCACCACTTGTTGCGGGAAACCCTGCGAGGCTAGCGATCCAGGCAAGCGCTTGATTTTCTGCGTAGACAGCCCCGGCACCTTCGAGCCAAGAACCGCCATAGATGCCGCTTGCTCCAACTACCAGATCAAAGAGTGAGGAAAGTTCAGTAGGAGCGGTGGGGATGAAGGCGAGATAGCGCGGATGGTCAGTCGAGATACAAGCGGGGGCAAGTATGTCCGTGAAGAGTTTCAAAGCGGCACTGCCGCCCAACCCATCCGCGGTAATGGTTTGCCCTGCCATCTCGCTGAGCTCAGCAAATGTGCGTGGTTGATCGAGTGCAACGGGATCCATGCGAAGGCGCAAATCTACGTAAGCCCCAATTTCATCCGAAATGCGCTGGGTCTCTTCATCAAAGATATGCATGAGTGCATTCTGTCAGACGACGTCAGACTTCCCGAATATCCGATCGATAAAAGAGTTACGCCTTCGGAAGCGACTCTGCGTATCGAATAAGATTCTTTGCCATTCCGGGAAAGACGAAGGTGTGAAACGGCACAATAATCCACCAGTAGAGATGGCCGCCGAGTCCACGTGGAAGAAAGGAAGCTTCCTGTCGCAGCACGCATCGTTCACCATCTCGCGTAATGGTGAACTCTAGGTGGGCTAGCCCCGGAAGTTTCATCTCAGCGAGCAAACGTAATTTCTCGCCTTCCACTCGACCCTCTACTCGCCAGAAATCGAGGCTCTCGCCAACGCGCAAATGCTCGGGATTGCGACGGCCACGACGTAAGCCCACTCCGCCTACGAGTCGATCAAGAAATCCCCTGAGGTGCCACGCCCAATCCGATCCGTACCAGCCGTGAATGCCACCGATACGCTCCACCGCTTCCCAGACTGCCGCTGGCGATGCGGTCGTCGTAAGAGTGCGCACATCACTATAAACAGTGGCTCCTGCCCAACTTGGATCAGTGTGGTTCGCCTCCCATGGGGAAGCGTTGCTCGTAGCATCTGACCATCGCGTGTAAGTAAGAGCCTCGGTACTCCGCAAGAGAGCAAGCTCAATCGCATCATCAACGGAATGTAAACCGTCTGGCGGTGGATTAATAATCTGATGAATGCTCTTGTCTGGATCCGCAACAACTTCACTAATCAGAGATCCGACTAACGGTCGTGCGATAGAGGCTGGCACGGGAGTAACAAGTCCCACCCAAAGACTTGAAAGTCCTGGAGAAAGCACCGGTACTGGAATGATGATGCGCTTACGCAATCCTGCGACCTTAGCGAAAGTATTCATCATTTCGGCGTAAGTAAGCACATCTAAGCCGCCGATATCAAAGATGCCACTCACTGGTTTTTCAAGCTCCGCTGATTGTGAGAGGTACCAGATGACATCGCGAATAGCGATTGGATGAGTGCGATTCTTTACCCACTTCGGAGTTGTCATGATGGGCAAACGCTCGGTGAGGTGGCGCAACATCTCGAATGATGCTGATCCTGAACCAATAACGATGCCCGCTCGCATTTCGATTGTGGGAGTCCCTCGCGACGCCAAAGTGTGCCCTACCTGTACACGCGATGTGAGGTGCTTGCTCGTCGCTGTATCGTTAGCTATGCCACCAAGATAAACGATTTGCTTAACGCCACATTCTTGTGCAGCAGTTGCAAATACTGTAGCCATCTGTTCTTCGGTTTGAGCAAAATTCTTTCCAGAGTTGAGCGAGTGAAGTAAGTAGTAGGCCGTATGTACTCCCTCAAGTGCCCTACGTAAATCCGAAATGTCAAAGGCGTCACCTTCAATCACGTCTACTTGATCGTGCCAAGTAGCGTCAATAATCTTCGAAGCATCTCTCACTAATACACGGACTTGAGACTCCGATGCCACCAATTCGCGGACTAAGCGGCCGCCTACATATCCTGTAGCGCCAGTCACCAGGAGTAAGCGATTATTCATCTGTCACCTTTAAAAGCTGCGAAACTTTCATATCATCAACCTCTCCGCTGACAAGTGAAAGTACGTTCCCCGATTTACTTAGTGCCATAGCGGATACCTGACTCGTTGTTGTGATCCCTACACTGCGACAGAAGTGATCAACGTTGGTATAGAAAGTCCAAGTGCGCGCTAGCACTCGAGGATTCTTGATATACGCTGCCATCGTTGCGTCAAAACGGCGTTGAAAAAGGAACCATTTGCTCCCAAGGACCGGAAATTCTAAGACTATATTTTCGCCCGTGAATGCGGGATCCAGCGGAGAATCAGCCACGCCTCGATCAGTTAGTGCGCTGATCCATCGATCGACCGCCCCTTGTTGGTCTCGTAGAAAGGCCGCGATCACGTAGGTACGTGTGGCTGGAAGGTCTCCTGGAAGTTCTTTCTTTGCACCCAAGAGATCCCTACCCATGATCTGTGGAAGCGATGGGCTCATGTGTGCAGATTACCCCTGAGTGCCGGGGTGGCGCGCGCTGAGTGGTCCTTGGGCTGCCTCAAGCAAGATCTTTGTGGAGAATTTGAAGGCCCCTTGAGATAGATTTCTCCAGACCATCAAACATTGGAGAGTGCCTTGGAGCGTAGAGACTTCCTCAAAGTGATGGGTGTATCTCTTGCCACTGCAGCATCCGGTGCACTGCCACAAACTTTTCTAGATGTCGCTCATGCTTCATCCGTGAATGCAATTACGAGATTGCCGGAAAGTGATACAGCGCGCTTCGCTTGGACTGTAGATGACGGTTGTAGCCCTGATGCGGTTAAGGCCTACATAAACTTTGTGGCTGACAATTATCTTAGGTTGACTTTTTTTGTCTATGCCGGAGTATCCCCTTGGCAAACGCAAAGAAAATTACTTAAACCCTTGGTAGAGAGCGGACAGATTCAATTAGCCAATCACACCATGCGTCACCCGTTGCTCACAAAACTCACTACTAAACAAGTGCAGAAGGAGTTGATGGATTGTCACAATTTCATGGAAAGAAATTACGGAATTGATGCAAAACCTTATTATCGGCCACCATACGGTGGCATTAATGCTGCAGTGATCGATGCCGCTGCTGACATTGGCTACACAAAGCCGATGTTATGGTCAGGAACTTTGGGCGATTCTGGAAACATAGGATCAGCTAAATTTATGACCCTTGCAAATCGAGGAATGCGGGATCATGGAATAGTGCTTGGGCATGCAAACAATATGGTGGCGCCAAATCATTTTGATCGGTTGTTAGAGATCGTGAATAGTCGGGGACTTTCTACAGTCACCCTAACTGATGCATTTGGTGAGTAGCAAAATTTATTAAAACCGCAGTGTTATTAGTGTGAAAGCGAGAGGTCATAGGTGCAGATCACTCCTCGGTAAGGGGATGGCGCACGCCGAGTGGACCTTGGGCCGCCTCAAGCAAGATATTTGTGGTTACCTTTGAAACAAAAGATCTCGTGCGAGCGGGAACACTTGAAGTGAGGCCACGAGTCACCCATCTCATCGTTCCTACCGAAACGGTGCCGGCGCCGGTGCTTGAAACTGCATAAATAAAGTGGGATGTGGATTTTTTGTCTATCCCACAAATGACTGATGAACTCGCTAAAATTTCTCGCGGCCCTGTCTTGGAACTTAAAGGTGCCACACGATCAACTTCTGGACCCAAAATTCTTTCAAATTGACTACCATCCACGACACCAGTGCCCTTGAAAATGAATGAGCGTGATTTGGTAACGGTAAAAACTCCCCGCGCTGGGAAACAGTTGTACATCTGCCCCGTGAGATCGGCTTCGGGATTATTCGCATCTCTGAATCGAATTGTACTCTCTTTTTTATTGGGATCTTCGGCTGCTGATTTATAAATCTCCATGCGTCGATTTTCTCCTAGTGGAGAAGGAGAGAGACGCACTCGCCAGTAGGAGACATTCGCACCGAAGAAGAGCAGGTTTGTTCCCTTGCTACGTGCCTTAATAACCGCGCTGCGCTCCTGCGCACTCCAATACTCATCGTGCCCGCCAGAAACATACGCAGCAGCCCCAGAGAGAATTCCTGGATTTGTCGCGACGTCCACATCGGTGACATAGGCGGGCAGTACTCCACTCTTTTCAGTTTCCACTAAGAGTGGATGAACGTAGGAAAGATACTTGCCACTTCCGAATCCCATGCTGAGTGGACGATCAAAGGAAAGTACCCGGGCACGATCGGAGAAGCCTTTTGCTCCCCGATAAGCAGAGGCCCCTTTCCAACTGTTGTACGCCAAACTCGTCAATGTGGGAATAGAGATCACTACCCTTGAAGTGAGGTCTGCTTCACGAACCACCAGTGGAATGAACGACTCGTGACCATTTGAGGCAAAAATTTTGAGCAAGTAGAAGCCTGGCGGAAAAGTAGATGTATCTATTGAAGTATTTGAAATCCAATTACTTTCACTCATATATGTCCTGGGATTTACTTTCTGAGCACTCTGCTGAACGCACGGCAATGCACTCGAGCTCCAGTACTCCTGCGCCTCCACCCCGTCGTAATATCCCATCCGGAAAGCCAAGACATAAAAGGTTCCCTTGGGACAGGTGATGTAGAGATCGACCGTGTCACCAGGGAGAACGGAATTTGGCGACGCGAAGCCGGCGGTGTAAGTGGAAAAGTTCTTACTTTTAATCTTCCAAGAGTTCGTGGATGCCGAGGCTCCAGGCGAGGGCATCAAAGCCTGAGCAAAGAGCGTCATAATGACTAATAAACCCAGGCGGCGCATGAAGCGAAAGTATAGTGATCCCTTGTCAATCTTCGGAATGAATAATTCTGTAGCATCCAGTGCAACAAGATGGTGAGAGAGGGGCGGGCGCATGACTAGTTCTCCCCGTATTGAACAGAATGGCATCAACATCATCAATGAAGAGGAGCGACGCGGAAGTGCCCGCAGCCTCTTCTGGCCATGGTGTGCGGCAAACCTCTCGCTGCTGGCGCTCTCGTACGGCTCCTTTCTCCTGGGATTTGGCATCTCATTCTGGCAAGCCACCTTCGCTGGGCTGGTGGGAACAGTGCTTTCATTTACTCTTGTTGGCGTCAGTTCACTAGCAGGGAAAAGATCGTCAGCGCCAACTATGACTTTATCAAGAGCATCTTTTGGAGTCCGAGGAAATATCGTGCCCGGGATTCTCTCTTACTTAATATTTCTCGGCTGGGAAACCGTCCTGGTAGCTCTCGCAACATTGGCTACAAAAACAGTCCTCACACGCTTCGCTGATATCAACGAAAACTTTGCGTACATCCTTGGATTCATTATCGCTGCATCACTCACCATCTTTGGTGGCGTTCTCGGCTTCAAGGTAATCATGAAAATGCAGGTATGGATTACGTCAGCTACTGCCCTACTTACTATTGGATACATAGCGTTCACCATTGATCATGTGAACTGGCAAGCGATTTCCACTATGAAGAGTGGAAGTATTCAAGGCTTTGTTGGTGCCATAATCTTTGCCATCACCGGAATTGGTCTTGGCTGGGTGAATAGCGCAGCCGATTACTCCCGATATTTACCACGCACTGTCTCTGGACGTGGCGTGATCGGCTGGACGGTATTTGGCGCCTCACTCGTTCCAGTAATCCTGGTTACTTATGGCTCACTCTTAGCAGGTAGTAGCGCCGAACTAGGGAGTGCGATCGCGGCAGATCCGATTGGTGCACTCACTACGCTCTTACCTTCTTGGTATCTCATTCCCTTTGCGATTGTTGCCATCCTTGGTCTCATCGGGGGCGCAATCTTAAATCTCTACTCTTCTGGAATCACGTTGGTCTCACTCGGAGTGCCGATCAAGCGCCACCAAGCAGCTTCCATCGACGGTGTCGTGATGCTGCTCGGCACCATTTACATCGTCTGGTTCGCGCCCAACTTCTTCGGTCCATTTCAGGGGTTTCTTATCACTCTTGGAGTCCCGATCGCCGTCTGGTCAGCCATCTTCGTGGCAGATGTCATGATGCGAAAACGCGACTATCACGAAGCCGACCTCTTTGATCCTCAAGGGCGTTATGGCTCTTGGAATCCCACGAGCGTCGCACTCATGGTTGCTGGCACAGTAGTGGGTTGGGGGTTAGTTACCAACACTTTTGCTAGCTGGCTCAGCTGGCAGGGTTATCTACTCTGGATTGTTGGCGGCAAGAACGGTCCATGGGCTTATGCAAATCTTGGAATCTTGGCAGCGCTACTTATCGGATTCTTCGGCCATCTCATCCTTGGATCTAAGAGAATTCGTATCCAAGAAGAGCGTTAAATACTCTGGAATAATTCGAACCAAATTGCGCTCGTTGGATCGATCACTTCAAAGTGCCCAATGTCGGCATGCTCCTGATATTTCACTTGTGGGTGATGCAGCGCAAATTTACGATTCATTTCAACCGGAACGCGAATATCGCAATCACCTTGCACAACTATCACGTCAACATTTCCATACTCAAGATACATCGGATCTAGATCGGGTCTCGTACTCGCTGCGCAACCGAGGAAGTCAGACGCTGCACCTTCATCAAGATTGAGTTCCTCCGTCATTTGAAGATCAGAAACCGGAGCCAGAGCTAATACCTTCCTCACCTTCGAGACGTTGGCAGCCGCCCACAGTGCCAAGTGACCCCCAGCCGAATGGCCAATGAGAGTCACCGCTTCTGCGGGTATGGCCGCAATAGCCGCCGCTACATCCGCCACCATGGCGTCAGGGTCGCCTGGGATCCGTCGATATTCAAGTGAGATGACAGCGTGCCTGGCGTCTGCGAGTGCGCCCGCCAAAGGCCGCATCGAAGTTCGATCCCAAAGCGGGCGCCAATAACCACCGTGAAGCAATACGAGTGGATGCGAATTTAAGGTGCCGAAGATATCGGCAACTTGATCTGAATCGCTTCCATACGCCCAGGTGTCATCTGGGACTCGTGTGGCTAAATCAAATACGGACCGATCCTCGCTCACGATTTGAGCCTAAATCGTTGAAGTTTTCCAGTTGTGGTTTTTGGGAGAGCTTCTACAAAATCAAGAACCCGCGGATACTTAAAGGGCACGATCGTCACTTTGACGTGATCTTGTAATTCCGTTCGAAGTTGGTCACTACCAACAAACCCATTCATGAGCACGACATATGCGGCGACCACCATGCCGCGCTCTTCGTCGGGCAAACCGATCACCGCACACTCCGCCACTGCAGGATGCAGAAGTAATGCGTTTTCCACTTCCGGAGCCGCCACGTTGTAACCGCTGGAAATGATCATGTCGTCAGAGCGAGATTGATATTGGAAGTAGCCGTTCGAATGTTTGATGTAGAGATCGCCAGTGAGGTTCCACCCACCCTCAACATAATTGCGTTGTCGATCGTCATGCAGATAGCGACATCCAGTAGGTCCCTTGACTGCCAGGCGTCCGACTTCACCGTCGGCAACTTCATGCAACTGATCATCGACCACAATTGCCTCGTAACCAGGCACGACTTTTCCAGTCATTCCCGGAATAATCTCCTCACCTGATGCCGAAATAAAAATATGCAACATTTCTGTAGCACCAATGCCATCAATAATGCGAATACCTGTTGCGCTATTCCACGCCTCCCATGTGCTCTTTGGCAAGTGCTCGCCAGCAGATACACACGTATGCAGATTCGGGATTGCGGTCCCTGCGAGGTGCCCAAGCATCGCCCGATAAGCGGTAGGCGCTGTAAAGAGCGTGGTGACATGATGTTTTGCGATTTCCTTGAGCAAAACTGGCGGGGGCGCACTCTCCAAGAGCAAGCTGGTGGCACCTACTCGAAATGGAAAGATGACGAGCGCTCCAAGCCCAAAGGTGAAAGCAAGTGGCGGTGATCCAGCGAAGATATCGCTGCTCTTTGGCTTTAAGACGTGCTTCGAAAAAGTATCTGCAATAGTCAAGATGTCACGATGAAAGTGCATGGTCGCTTTGGGAAGTCCAGTTGATCCTGAAGTAAAAGCCAGCAAACTCACGTCATCTGATGCGGTATCACAGGGCGTATGGTCACCTGAAAGTAACGCGGATTTTTGAAGTAGATCGCCAGCAGTTCCTGATCCGTAAACAAATGTCTCTCCGTGGAAGCCCGTAACTGCACTCCACTCTTCAACGTACCGGTGGTCTACACAAGCAAATTGCACCGAAGCGATATCAACGATCTTTTCTAATTCGCCTGTGCGTTGAAGATGAA
>CAIMVH010000070.1 GCA_903844855.1 uncultured Actinomycetes bacterium
AGTACTCAGTGAGCCAACCTGCCAAGAATTCATTACTTGCCTGCGCACCCACTTCTTGTGAAAGGTAAATGGCGAATCCAAGGGCGAGCACGATATAGAAAATGGTCCAAAGCGCGGCTTCGAGAGGCTTTACCTCATGAGGTTTGCGGCGCGCATTAACAAAATCAAATATAAGGAGGAAAGCAATAATGCCCAGGGATATCCCCCAGACCTGCCCACTGATATTCATCTCGCGCCTTCCATCCCACGCAATTCCTTCTTTAACTCTGAGATTTCATCACGAAGCCTAGCCGCAACTTCGAAGGCCAGCGAGGCAGCCGCTAGATGCATCTGCTCAGTCAGGGAGGCTATCAGTTCAAAGAGCTCCTTGCTCGGCAGATTTGCGAGGTCGCGAGCATGCTTACCCACCTCGGCCCTAGCTCCCGCAAGGAGTTCTTCAGTGTCGAGATCTTCTCGAACAATCGAATCTGTGATGTCGGCGATCCGCTTACGTAGCGGTTGGGGATCCACGCCTCTTTCGCTGTTATAACGAACCTGCTTCTCTCTACGACGGTTAGTCTCATCGATGGCTTTTGTCATCGATGCCGTGATGTTATCTGCATACATATGAACCTCACCTGACACATTTCGAGCGGCCCGACCAATAGTTTGAATGAGCGAGGTCGCCGATCGCAAAAATCCCTCTTTGTCGGCATCCAAGATTGCCACAAGCGAGACTTCAGGGAGGTCGAGGCCTTCTCGCAGGAGGTTAATACCAACAAGCACATCGTATGTACCCATTCGCAATTCTCGAAGCAACTCAATCCGACGGAGCGTGTCTACCTCAGAGTGCAGATAGCGAACTCTCATCTTATTTTCCAACAGGTACTCAGTCAGATCCTCTGCCATTTTCTTAGTTAAAGTTGTCACCAGCACGCGTTCACTCTTGGCCGCACGCTCCTTAATCTCACCCATCAAATCATCGATCTGGCCTCGAGATGGTTTGATAATGATCTTGGGGTCGATCAGCCCGGTAGGCCGAATAACTTGCTCGACCACTCCGTTCTCCGCCTTGCCAAGTTCATAAGGACCGGGGGTAGCCGAGAGGTAGACCGCCTGTCCGATGCGCTCCTGGAATTCAACCCACTTGAGCGGGCGATTATCGAGAGCGCTGGGCAACCTGAATCCATGTTCCACCAAGGTGCGTTTTCTTGATGAATCTCCTTCATACATGGCACCGATCTGAGGCACCGTGACATGCGATTCATCAATAACCAGCAGAAAGTCTTCGGGGAAATAGTCGATGAGGCAATTGGGCGCTGAACCCGCTTCGCGCCCATCTATGTGACGCGAGTAGTTTTCAATTCCAGAGCAGAAACCCACCTGACGCATCATCTCGATGTCGTATGTTGTGCGCATTCGTAAACGTTGGGCTTCAAGAAGCTTGCCTTGGCGTTCGAAGTTCTCTAACTGTTCGCTGAGTTCACTTTCGATTCCAGCAATGGCTCTTTCCATCCGTTCTGGACCCGCCACATAATGAGAGGCAGGGAAGACATAGATTTCTTGCTCGTCCCTGATTACTTCCCCAGTGAGTGGATGGAGCGTCAGCAGCCGCTCGATCTGGTCGCCAAACATCTCAATGCGAACGGCATACTCTTCATAGACTGGAATGATCTCTACCGTGTCACCACGCACCCGGAAAGTTCCACGGGCAAATGCAATGTCATTTCTGGCGTACTGTATATCTACAAATTTCCGTAAGAGTGCATTCCGTTCTATCTCATCCCCTACCCGTAAACGCACCATACGATCCACATATTCTTGGGGTGTTCCCAGACCATAGATACACGAGACGGACGCCACGACAATTACGTCCCGGCGGGTCAGGAGAGAATTAGTGGCCGAGTGGCGAAGTCTCTCCACCTCGGCGTTTACGGATGAGTCTTTCTCGATGAACGTATCGGTTTGCGGAACGTATGCTTCGGGTTGGTAGTAGTCGTAGTAGGAAACGAAGTACTCAACCGCATTTTTTGGAAGCAATTCACGAAATTCGTTGGCAAGCTGAGCCGCAAGGGTCTTGTTTGGTGCCATCACCAATGTGGGCCTTTGTAAACGTTCGATAAGCCAGGCCGTTGTCGCCGACTTCCCCGTACCCGTAGCACCTAGCAATACAACGTTCTGCTCGCCTCGCTCAATGCGACGAACTAGGTCCTCAATCGCCTCCGGTTGATCACCCGCAGGAACAAAATCGCTAATGACCTCGAAGGGATCGACGCGTCGTTGCAAATCCGAAATCGGCCTCACTGCAACGTCCGAAGACGTACTACTCGACCAGGATCGCAACTGGTATATCCGCCTAGGGTGCGCACAAATCCCATCCTTAAAAGGGCGTCGTCTTCATTATTGATTTCAATAATATTTTCTGCGATGTGAGTAGCTGGCGAGATTGCATTTACCCGTTCAAGGATCCGCTCGAACGCCGCCTCCTCAGACAATTCATTGGGGCAATGATGACCGGGTTGAGCTGCAGCGCCTGCGGCGATGTGAGCAGCGAAGGGTAGGAATCGATGCTCCATCAACTCGGTCGCAATTGATGCAATCGCGGACTCTGGACCATCATTGTTGAGCACAATGTCAGCCACTCTGCGTCGTTCTTCATCACTTGCCTGATTCTGCATGCGTGTTTTTGCCAGGTCGGGCGACAACCCGCGCTTTTCCAAACGTTGAAGGCGGTTCTCCATGCTCGCTTCGATGATGACAATAAGTTGATAACGGTCTTGCGCCCCGGTCTCCACCAGAAGGGGGACATCGTGAACGATCACCGTCCCGGGCGAAGCCTGCTGCACGCGCTCTTGAAAGATCCGGCCGATGCGCGGGTGCGTGATATGTTCAAGATCGGCTCTGGCGCTTTCATCAGTAAAGACAATCTTGGCTAATTCAGTTCGATTGAGAGATCCATCGGCATTCAAGATTTCGTGACCAAAGCGCAATTGGATCTCGGTTAGCCCCGGTGTCCCCACTGCAACGACTTCACGGGCAATCAAGTCGGAGTCAATGACCTCAGCTCCCGCCCGGTTAAAGGCCTCGCATGCCAGCGACTTCCCGGCACCGATGCCGCCGCTGAGTCCAATAAGAAGCATGTAATGAGCCTAGACGGGAAAAGGGGCGGTCAGCGACCGCCCCTTCCCTTGAATTGCCTGAAAACTTACTCGGCAACAGCCTCTTCAGCAGCAACCGGTGCCGCCTCAGCAGGTGTACTTCCAGCCCCTTCGGCTTCCGCCGCACGAGCCTCAGCGGCTTGCTTGCGGTGAGCTTCGAAGCGCTTTTGGGCCTCGGCATATTGGCGCTCCCACTCTTCACGAGCGCTTTCGAAGCCAGGCTTCCACTCATTGGTATCAGAATCGAAACCTTCAGGGTAGATGTAATTGCCACTCTCATCGTAATGAGCTGGCATTCCATACTGAGTGGGATCAAACGCCTCAACAACAGTGTCACCGTTCTCATTCGCTTGCTTAAGCGAGAGCGAGATGCGGCGGCGCTCGAGATCGATATCAATGACCTTAACGAAGAGTTCATCGCCGACCTGAACAACTTGCTCAGGAATCTCTACGTGACGCTCGGCCAACTCAGAGATGTGAACGAGTCCTTCAATGCCTTCATGAACACGAACGAAAGCACCAAACGGTACGAGCTTGGTGACGTTACCCGGAACCACCTGATTGATGGTGTGCGTGCGGGCGAAGTGTTGCCAAGGATCTTCTTGGGTCGCCTTCAACGAGAGTGACACACGCTCGCGCTCGAAGTCAACATCGAGAACCTCAACGGTTACTTCAGTACCTACTTCAACAACTTCGCTTGGGTGGTCAATGTGCTTCCAGGAAAGTTCAGAAACGTGGACCAGACCATCTACACCACCAAGATCAACGAATGCGCCAAAGTTGACGATGGAGGAAACCACACCGCTGCGAACTTGACCCTTTTGGAGTTGATTAAGGAATGTTGTGCGGGTTTGTGATTGTGTTTGCTCGAGCCAAGCACGGCGAGAGAGCACCACGTTGTTGCGGTTCTTATCGAGCTCGATGATCTTTGCGTCGAGTTCCTTACCGATGTAAGGAAGAAGATCGCGCACGCGGCGCATTTCAACGAGCGAGGCAGGAAGGAAGCCACGGAGTCCGATGTCAACGATGAGACCACCCTTGACTACTTCAATGACTGTTCCAGTGACAACTTCGTCGCGTTCCTTCTTGCCTTCGATAGTTCCCCATGCACGCTCGTACTGCGCACGCTTCTTAGAAAGAATGAGTCGGCCTTCTTTATCTTCCTTCTGGAGCACAAGTGCTTCGACAACGTCGCCGGTCTTTACGACCTCACTTGGATCAACATCATGTTTGATGGAGAGCTCACGAGATGGGATAACACCTTCGGTCTTGTAACCGATATCGAGAAGGACTTCGTCGCGATCAACCTTGACCACGATTCCGGAGACGATGTCTCCGTCGTTAAAATATTTGATAGTGCCGTCAATGGCGGCGAGGAAATCTTCTGCAGTTCCAATGTCATTTACTGCTACAACTGGGCTAGTAGACACAATTCTCCGTAGGGATAGAAAGTAGTAGTTCGCTCATCTCCGGCTCCTGATTTCACTCAGGACACCCCCTCCTCGGTCTGAGGGAGCGTAGGCAGATGAACCCCAGACGATACGGTGGTGTCGTGATGAGGGTCAATTTGGCGGCGCGGGAGGAGCGAGCGTGATTGAGCGTGGATCTGTGAGCCCTGCGAGCGCAGCCGCCGCCCACCAGAGATGGTGGGATGAGAATGCCCGCATCTACCTATCCGAGCATGGGCAAGCTCTTGCTGGCAGCCTGCAATGGGGCCCAGAAGGGGTGACCGAGGCTGATCTCAGACTGATGGGGGAAGTGGCCGGGCGAAGCATCCTCGAGGTCGGCAGTGGCGCTGGGCAGTGCAGTCAATGGCTCCACTCCCAAGGCGCCCATTGCATTAGCTCAGACATCTCCCTGGAGATGCTGAAGGCCGGCGATTCAGCTCTTATTCGTGTCCAAGCAGATGGCTATCAGCTTCCTTTCGCAGACCGCAGCTTCGATATCACCTTCTCCTCTTACGGCGCTCTCCCCTTCCTGCCCGACGCCCCAGCTGTGCTTCGAGAGTGGGCACGAGTGACTCGGGATTTAGTGATCTTTTCGGTCACCCATCCGATTCGTTGGGCAATGCGAGACGACCCTGCGGATCTGACCATCTCTCGAAGTTACTTCGACCGGAGCACATACATCGAACGAGACGGCCAAAACCAGGTGACCTACACAGAACACCATCGCACCATCGGCGATTGGGTGGGCGCGATCGTGACGGCGGGGATGTCTGTTGCAGAGATCGTGGAACCTGAGTGGCCCGCATGGAATGGCGAAACTTGGGGCGCTTGGAGCCCGGATCGCGGAAAATTGTTTCCAGGAACGGCAATTTTCGTTGCTAAGGTGCAGTAGTGCGCCAATACCTCAGAATTCTTCGAACAAGAGAAGCACGGCGCCTCCTCCTGAGCACCCTGCCAGCGCGCCTTGCATACTCGATGGTGGGCCTCTCACTCTTCTTCCACGTGCTACAAACCTCTGATTCGCTCACCAGAGCCGGACTCACCATTGGTGTCAACGGAATCTGCGGCGCCGTCAGTGCGGGGGTCCGCGGCTCGTTAATGGATCGCTACGGGCAGACCTGGTTGCTCTACATCCTGGTGCCCTCCTATACCGCGATGCTGTTAGTGGTGAGTTTCTCCGCTAACTCTTCCCTTCTCCTCACGGCGGCCGCCGTACTCGGTATCACTGCGCCACCCATCAATATGTCTTCTCGGCCACTTTGGAAAATTGCGGTCACTCCTGATCTGTTGCGCTCCTCGTATGCACTAGACGTAATGGCACTCCATAGCATGACAATTTTCGGACCGATTTTGTCGAGCAGCATTTCGTTAGGACTTAGTGGGAGTTGGGCGCTTCGCACCTGTGCACTACTCATATTCATCGGTGGCATGGCCCTAGCCACTTCTTCGGTTTCCCGTCGTTGGATTCCAGAAGAGAAAGTGCCGGGCGCAGTCTCACTCTGGAAATCTCCGGGGATTCGACTACTGATGCTCGAAGGAGCCTTCATCGGATTTGGTTGGGGCGCCTTTGACGTGGGACTGCCCGCCAGCGCCACTTTGGCCGATAAAGCACACCTCGCTGGACCCATCTTCGCCTGCATGGGAGTAGGCACCGTCCTCGGCGTGAGTTTTGCCGGCGTTATTTCCAAGAAAGTTTCGTCTCTCCGCGCAATGATCATGAGTTATGGAATTTGGATGCTTTCGGTCCTCCCCTTGCTCTTTATTTTCCGCCCCTCGCCATCGCTCTTCGTCGTCGCCTTTCTCGTCGGCCTTGCCGGCGGTCCACTTCCTGTCTTCTATTGGGAAGTGCTTGATGCAGTAAGGCCCATGGGAAGCGCCGTCGCTGCACTTGCATGGATCTGGGCCTTTGAAGGCGCTTTTGCATCTGCCGGCGCAGCCGTTGCCGGTCATATCGCCGAAACGTGGGGGGCAAGGTACGCCTTAGCCATCACGCCACTTGCTGTCCTCTGTGGCTTCATGTTGATTCTCTTCGGTCGTCGCATACTCGCCGCCGCAGACAGAATTCCTACCGAGGAAGAAGTAGGCGACGCATTAGTCGAGAGCGAAGACGCCCGAACTAACGGCTAGTGGGCTCCTTCATCCCAGTTCTTACCAACACCCACGTTTACATCTAACGAGACATCGAGCTGATAAGCGCCTTCCATTTCGCGAGTCACAATCTCTCGGACACCATCCACTTCCCCCGGGGCCACTTCAATAATCAGCTCATCATGCACTTGAAGCAAGAGTCGAGACTTCAACTTAGCTGCCGATAATTCTCGGTCAACGGCCAGCATTGCAAGTTTCACGATGTCTGCCGCTGTTCCTTGAATGGGTGCGTTGAGCGCCATACGTTCGGCCATCTCACGGCGTTGGCGATTATCGCTGGCCAAATCTGGAAGGAAACGTTTCCGCCCTAGAAGCGTCTCGGTATATCCCTTCTTTCGGGCCTCCACCACAACTTCGCGCAAGTAATCTCGCACGCCACCAAAACGTTCAAAATAGTTCTCCATTAAATTTCGCGCATCGCCGTCGGAAATTCCGAGTTGACCAGCTAAGCCGTATGCGGATAGGCCATACGCCAAGCCATAGGACATCGCCTTAATCTGGCGACGCATTTCAGGAGTCACCGCAGATGCATCGACGCTAAAGACTTGGCATGCCACAGTGGTGTGCAAATCTTCTCCTGATGCAAAAGCTGCAATGAGACCAACGTCCTTTGAGAGGTGGGCCATGATTCGCATTTCGATCTGACTGTAGTCCGCAGTGAGTAGGGACTCGAAGCCCTCACCGGCAATGAAAGCTGCTCGGATCTTTCGGCCCTCTTCAGTTCTTACCGGAATATTCTGCAGATTTGGATCAACCGAGGAGAGCCGGCCGGTGGCTGTGACAGTTTGTGCAAGAGTGGTGTGAATGCGTCCGTCATCAGCGATGGCGCGCTCTAGCCCTTCAACAATCGATTTGAGTTTTGAAAAATCACGATGGGTCCGGATGATCTCCAAGAAAGGATGCTGACTTTGAGTGCGTAACCAATCAATCGCATCGGAGTCTGTGGTGAATCCAGTTTTATTCTTCTTCGTTTTGGGAAGGTTGAGTTCGTCAAAGAGCACAACTTGTAATTGCTTGGGAGAGGCAAGATTGACTTCGTGACCCACCATCGAGGCCCCTTCTTCGGATGCCCGTTGTGCGATTCCCGCAAAGTTGCCAGAAAGCTCCGCTAACAGTTGATGAGATACCGCTACGCCCACTGACTCCATCCGATAAAGGAGAGCGGTGAGAGGCATTTCAAGGGTGTTATCCAATTCGGCCAATCCAGCTCGCTCAATCTCTGGCTCGAGCACCTTCGCCAACGCAAGGACCGCTTCAGCTTCGGCGATAAGTGGACCATCCGTGCCATCGAGGTCGAGCGCTAATTCGTCGCTTTCTGTCTCTACTGGATAGCCCAAATATCGTTCACAAAGTTCTGAGAGGTCTTCTACCCTCTGTCCGGGATTGACGAGATATGCCGAAATGGCGGTATCTCGATACACGCCGCTGATGTCATACCCATGCAATGCATGCATTAATGACTTGGCATTGTGCGCAATTTTCTTCTCCGACTCATCGGAGAGCCACTCCTTGAACTCCGCCAAGGTGCCCACTTCAGTGCCCGCATTCGAGGTTCGCGCCATGCGCTCTCCCCTGACGGCAATCGCGCTGCCGACAAGATCCACGCTCGTTCTAGTTGAAATAGGTCGAGAAGTTTCTAAGATCTGCTCACCCACAATCAGAAGAGGCTTCACACGTTCTCGGAGCGCCTTGAACTCAAGCAGATCAAAAATTTCGTGCACCGGCGTCGACTCCGCTGGCTTCTGAAGCAAATCTACGATGCTGTACTCAAGCGGCACATCATGGCGAAGGGCTGTTAGATCTCGATTGAGTCTGACTTGCTCATACGCCTCACGGAGCGCGATCCCAACTTTTCCAGGAACCTGTTCGCGCGACTCTAAAAGTTTTGATAGTGATCCATACTCTTGAATCCACTTCGCCGCCGTCTTCTCACCCACTCCCGGAATGCCAGGGAGGTTATCGCTGGGATCCCCTCGCAGCGCGGCATAATCCGGATATTGCAAGGGTGTGAGCCCGTACTTCTCCTCGAGCGCTGCCGGTGTCATCCGCACTAAGTCACTTACACCTTTGCGCGGATAGAGCACTGTGGTGTGGTCATCTATCAATTGAAAAGAGTCGCGATCGCCAGTCGAGATAACGATGTCCATCTCGTGGGCATCAGCTTGAACTTTAAGGGTGGCGATGATGTCATCTGCTTCAAAACCCGGGATAGCAAGAGACTTCACATTGAGGGCGGTCAACACATCCCGAATGAGCTCCACTTGCCCCTTGAACTCTGCAGGAGTCGCTGCGCGCGTGGCCTTGTACTCCGGAAAGACTTCTGTGCGAAAGGTAACCCTCGAGACGTCAAAGGCAACCGCCACATGGGTGGGCTGCTCATCCTTCATGAGATTGATGAACATCGTCGTAAAGCCATATACCGCGTTCGTGACTTGCCCTGATGAGGTAGTGAAATTCTCGGGTGGCAACCCGTAAAAGGCGCGATACGCCAAGGAATGGCCATCGAGGAGGAGGAGTTTTTGCCGGGTCACCTGATTGATCCTAGGCTGATCCCATGAATAATTCAGACGATAAATCAGGGAGTCTCACTTTGGCGGATGCTATCGCCGGAGACTTAGTAGGAAAGAAGCTCGGGATGAAACTCCTTGAAGCTTCGGCCTCTCGTATCGTGGCGACAATGCCCGTCGAGGGAAACACGCAACCTTTTGGCTTACTTCATGGCGGGGCGTCGGTGGCATTAGCTGAATCGCTGGGGTCCTACGGTGCGGCGATTCATGCCGGCCCAGGTAAAGCCATCGTGGGGCTCGACATCAACGCCACCCACCATCGCGCCGGCAAAGCTGGATTAGTGACCGCAGTGGCAACCGCTATAGCGTTGGGGCGAACCATCGTCAGTTATGAAGTAATCATCAGCGACGAAGAAAGTGAGCGACTCTGTACGGCGCGCATCACCTGCATGATCCGCGAATTGACAAAGTAATTGCGAAAGAACTAGCCGCCGAGGTAGGCCTTCGTCACTTCATCGTTTGAAGCCAACTCACTTGCATTACCCGACATCTTGACGGTGCCAGATTCGAGCACATAAGCGCGATCGGCAACATCTAGAGCCGCAAGCGCATTCTGCTCCACCAAAAGAATAGTGGTGCCTTGTTCGCGAATCTTAACAATCGTTTCGAAGATCAATTCCACGAGCACAGGAGCAAGACCCATTGAAGGCTCATCGAGGAGCAAGAGTTCTGGTCGACCCATCATCGCTCGAGCTACGGCGAGCATTTGTTGCTCGCCGCCGCTCATCGTTCCCGCCTTTTGGGTGAGCCTTTCTTGGAGGCGCGGGAAAAGTTCTAGAACGCGATCGAAATCTGCTGCGATCTCACTCTTGTCGTTTCGGAGAAATGCACCGAGATCGAGATTTTCCGAAACAGTCATACGTGGAAAGATGCGGCGACCTTCGGGAGATTGCGTAATCCCCTTCTTCACCACATCGTGACCTGGCATGCCACCAATCTGCTCATCTTTAAATGTGATCGTGCCACTTTTCGGCGCAAGCAGGCCTGAAATTGTGCGCAACGTCGTTGACTTGCCGGCACCATTAGAGCCGATCAGAGTGACGATTTCACCCTTGTCGACAGTAAAACTAATGCCCTTGACTGCCACAATCTTTCCGTAGGCCACACTGAGATCTTTTACTTCGAGGAGAGTGCTCACTTCCCTCTCCCTTCGCTCGCGGTCTTACCAAGATAAGCCTCAATCACTCTTTGGTTACTTCGAATCTCTTCCGGGGTTCCTTCGGCGATCTTTTCGCCACGATCAAGAACTGTGATGCGTTCCGAAACGCTCATCACGACGCTCATGTCGTGCTCAATCAAGAGAATGGCAACATCGCGCGCATCACGTACTCGGTGCACGAAATCGACGAAGACACCTGACTCATGAGGGTTCATGCCGGCAGTGGGCTCATCGAGAAGCAAAATCTCTGGCTTAAGAGCAAGCGCACGTGCAACTTCGAGCCTACGCTGATCCCCGTACGAGAGATTCCGCGCGTATTCCGACGCCCATTTTCCAATCCCAACGAAATCAAGGATCTCGCGCGCCGTATCGAGCGCTTGCTTCTCTTCCTTACGTTGGCGCGGAGTGCGCAAAATGGTAGATGTAATGCCCGACTTCAGATGTGAGTGCATCGCGACCAACAAGTTCTCTTCAGCAGTCATCAACCCGAAGAGTCGAATATTCTG
>CAIMVH010000071.1 GCA_903844855.1 uncultured Actinomycetes bacterium
CGGGAATAAAAATTCATTTACCCCACCCACACGCCACGAACGAAACTACTCACCCTCAACGGGGAAAGCACTAAGAATCTCTACGCCAGAAATATCACTCAAGACGGTAATCAGGTCGCCAGGGTCGCTACCTGGGATGTTGACTACAAAGTCATCGAGCGCTCGGCCATCTGAGTTCTCGACCACCGCAAGGCTGCGGATATTGCACCCGGCGAATCCGATGGCCGAAGCGACCATGCCGAGGGAGCCGGGACGGTCGGGCAGTGCGAGGCGGAGTTGATAGGTAGCCATTGCCCTATCCTTACAGAAGAGGGCGCCTTGTGAGGGCTGATAACACCACGTAGGCTAAGAACATACCTAGATCCGGACATACCGGACACATCCTGGGGGACTGATGAACGCGCCACTGACCGCTGATGCACTTCGTAAAGCCGTCTCCAATAATGAAATCGACACCGTGATTCTGGCGATCACCGATATGCAGGGGCGCCTTCAAGGGAAATTCATTCACGCGCAATTTTTCGTCGACGAGTGCCTCACACACGGAGCAGAAGGTTGCAATTACCTAATGGCCGTGGATGTAGATATGAATACCGTTGATGGGTACGAGATGTCTTCTTGGGAGAGCGGTTACGGCGACTTCGCCATGCAACCCGATCTCGACACGATGCGCATTATGCCGTGGCGTGAAAAGACTGTCATCGTGCTTGCAGACGTATTGAAACTTGATCACTCCCCCGTCACCGCATCACCTCGTCAAATCCTGCGCAAGCAAATCGAGCGTCTCAATGCACTCGGCATGCAAGCCCTCGTTGGCACAGAATTGGAATTCATCATCTTTGAAGATTCTTTTGAAGAGGCCTGGAATAAGGGATACAAGGACCTCAACCCCGGAAACCAGTACAACGTCGACTACTCGATCCTTGGATCCTCCCGCGTGGAACCACTCGTGCGTGAAATTCGCAATGCCATGTACGAAGCTGGCATGGTGGTCGAATCCGCTAAGGGTGAGTGCAACTTAGGTCAACACGAAATCGCTTTCAAATATCGCGACGCATTAGGCACGTGCGATAACCATGTGATCTACAAAATGGGCTCCAAAGATATTGCCGCCCAACAAGGTAAATCACTCACCTTCATGGCGAAGTTCAACGAGCGCGAAGGCAACTCCTGCCACATCCATCTCTCTTTCCGTGGCCTTGACGACAGTTATGTGATGGCGGGCGATGGAGTTGAATGCATGAGCACTCTCGGAGAGGCCTTTATCGCCGGCCAGATCGCCCATATGAAGGAACTCACGCTTCTTTACGCACCCAACATCAACTCGTATAAGCGCTATGTTCCAGGTTCCTTTGCGCCGACCTCAATCCGTTGGGGACGCGATAACCGCACCTGCGCCTTCCGCCTCGTCGGCCACGGCCCCTCACTTCGTTTAGAGAACCGCGTTCCTGGCGGGGATGTAAATCCTTATCTCGCAGTTGCCGGCATGATCGCCGCGGGCATTGATGGCATCGAGAAGAAAATGAAACTGGAGCCAGTCTTTACTGGCAATGCCTATGAATCTGACTCACCTCGAGTGCCATCAAATATGACCCAAGCACTTACGCTCTGGAGCGAAAGCTCGTGGATTGCCGAAACTTTCGGCAAAGATGTACAAGATCACTACACCAACATGGCCCAGGTGGAGTTGGCAGCCTTTGGCAAAGCCATCACCGACTGGGAGCGCGTCCGTAACTTCGAAAGGTTCTAATGTCTGCCACGTATGACGTCATCAATCCTGCTACTGAAGAACTCCACACCACTATCGGGCAATTAGATCTCGAACAAACGGATGCTGCCATCGCCCACGGCGCGAAGGCATTCACTACTTGGCGCGAAGTTGCACCTGGTGACCGAGCCAAAATGCTCCGCGCTTTTGCCGCCAAAGTCAGCGAACACCGCGAGGAACTCGCACAGATTGAAATTGCCAACTCGGGACACACTCTCGGCAATGCACTCTGGGAAGCCGATAACGTCGCCAACGTCTTGAATTACTACTCGGCAGCCCCGGAACGTCTCTTCGGACGACAAATTCCGGTTCCCGGCGGTATCGACTTCACCATCAAAGAACCACTAGGTGTGGTCGGCGTCATCGTGCCCTGGAACTTCCCGATGCCGATCGCTAGTTGGGGTTTTGCGCCCGCACTAGCGGCTGGCAACACGGTCGTATTAAAACCAGCAGAGCTCACGCCACTTTCGGCTGTCCGGTTGGGAGAACTCGCACTTGAAGCGGGCATCCCTGAACACGTCTTCCAAGTACTGCCAGGGCGCGGTTCCGTGGTGGGCAATCGCTTTGTCACCCACCCGTCAGTGCGCAAAGTTGTTTTCACTGGCTCGACCGAAGTGGGTAAGGGCATCATGCGTGGCTGCGCTGATCAAGTAAAGCGTGTCACTCTCGAGCTCGGCGGCAAGAGCGCCAACGTTATTTTCGCTGATGCTGACGTAGAGAAAGCCGCCGCATCTGCACCAGGCGCGGTCTTTGATAATGCCGGCCAAGATTGCTGTGCCCGTTCGCGCATCCTCGTCGAAAAGAGCGTCTTCGATAAATTCATGACGCACTTCGAAGCTGCCGTGAAGGCATTCCGCGTGGAGGATCCACGACTTTCAACTGCCGACATGGGGCCACTCATCTCGAAGAAGCAATTCGATAGCGTTTCCGAGTATCTCGGCGAGAATGTGGCCTTCACCGGATCAAAGCCAGAGGGCAAGGGATATTGGATGGCCCCCACCGTTCTCACACCAAAGAACACGAAAGATCGCGCCTGGAATGAAGAAATCTTCGGACCAGTAGTTTCCGTGATGCCTTTCGACAATGAAGCAGATGCCATCGCTAAGGCAAATGACACAGAGTTTGGCCTCTCCGGTTCCATTTGGACGCGCGATACTGGTCGCGCACTTCGGGTCTCGAGGGGAATTGAAACCGGAAATCTTTCGGTAAATAGCAACTCATCGGTGCGCTACTGGACTCCGTTCGGTGGCTTTAAGCAATCAGGTTTGGGTCGCGAGTTAGGGCCCGATGCAGTGGACGCCTTCACAGAAGTGAAGAACGTATTTATTTCAAGTGCAGAATAGCGAGGACGCATGAAGCGGCTAGAAGGACGTGTGGCAGTCATCACTGGCGCAGGTAGTGGTATCGGATATGCCACTGCTAAGCGCTTTGCAGATGAAGGCGCCAAAGTTGTCGTAGTGGATATGAACCCAGAGACTGGCAACGCAGTTGCCAAGGAAGTGGGCGGAATCTTCGTTGCGGCCGACGTTACCAATGAAGAGCAAGTTCAAGCGATGTACAAGACCGCATTTGATACATACGGTCGCATCGATATTGCCTTCAACAACGCCGGTATCTCACCACCCGACGATGACTCCATCCTCACTACTGGCATCGATGCTTGGCGTCGCGTGCAGGAAGTCAACCTCACTAGCGTCTATCTCTGTTGCAAGTACGTGCTCCCATACATGCAAAAGGGCGGCAAGGGTTCGATCATCAACACCGCTTCGTTCGTAGCAACTATGGGCGCTGCCACCTCGCAGATTTCCTACACCGCCTCCAAGGGTGGCGTGCTTGCAATGAGCCGTGAGCTCGGCGTGCAATTTGCTCGTGAAGGAATCCGTGTAAACGCACTCTCACCCGGACCTGTGAACACTCCGCTACTTCAAGAGCTTTTCGCTAAAGATAAAGAGCGTGCCGCTCGCCGACTCGTGCACATTCCTATGGGTCGCTTTGCACAACCAGAAGAAATTGCGGCAGCGGTGGCATTCCTGGCAAGTGATGACTCGTCCTTCATCACATCTTCGAACTTCTTGGTTGATGGCGGAATTTCTGGAGCGTACGTCACTCCGCTATAAATTCGCTGGCTTAATTTGTAGGGGCGGTGGTTGGGGTTAATCCCTGACCACCGTTTCTATTTCTTTGGGTCGAGAAAAACTTTTCCGGTGGTCTTGCGGGCCCTGAGATCCTCATGCGCACGTTTTGCTTCCGAAAGTGGATAACTTCCACCGATTACTGCCTTTACCTTGCCCGACTCCATCAATTCAAAGAGTTCAGCGAGTTGTGGAGCAATCATGCGATCGGGGCGAGCCATGCAATGCACCAGCCAAAAACCGATCACCGCACGCGAAGTTCCCATGAGCGCGCCAGCTTGAATAGGTTCGGGTGCCGAGCGCGAGGCCATTCCGAAAGTGACAAGCCGACCGAAAGGAGCAAGCGCCTGCAAACTTTGATCGAAGACCTTGCCACCGGTCATCTCAAGAACGATATTAACTTTCTTTCCTCCGTTAGCAGCCACAATCGCTGCGGTGAGATCTGCTTCTGCAGGATCAAGGACGGCGTCCGCCCCAAGAGATGTAACGAGTTCGCGTTTATCGGCAGAGGATGCACTTCCGATAACTTTCGCACCCCAGAGTTTTGCCAACTGCACTGCGATGGTGCCAACGCCACCGGCGGCGGCATGAACCAGCACGCTCTCGCCGCTTTGAAGGTGCGCACTGGTGCGGAGCAGATGCACTGCAGTGGTCCCTTGCAAAATGGCTGCGAGCGCCGCTCCATCGCTTACTCCATCTGGAATTGGAAAAGTAAGCGCCTCTGGAGCTGAAACAACTTCTGCATACCCGCCGCCAGGGACTAAGGCCACCACGCGTTGCCCACTCGCATCACGCCCGACCACTTCGGCACCTGGAATAAGTGGCAGAGTTTGCGGCGAAAGATAAGAGTTCTCCGCTTGATGCGAGTCGGCGTAATTGATACCACAAGCGCTTACTTCAATAAGGACTTCACCTGCGTGCCCAGTGGGGGCTGGAATATCAACAAGCTTTAATACTTCCGGTCCGCCAAATTCGGAGATTTGAATAGCCCTCATGCTGCTGCCTTGCGTGTTTTGACGATGTGGAGCGCGATCAACAATGCGCCGGCCACGAGGGAAACGATCGAAAGTGTTAACGGGCCTGAGAAGACTTTAGAAACAACCACCCCAGCGATTGAATTAGCCAGCCCCTCCTCCACTTGTGAGTTAGCCACCTTTGGTATGAGCAAAGAAATGAGTAAGAAGAATCCGCCATGGGCAAGTGCCATGATGCCAAGGCTCAAAGAGCGGCGGCGAGTGAATAGGAAGTAGAGGAATCCAAAACCTAAAGCGAGGAGCGCACTTACGATTGCTCCGGTGGTCGCTTTAGTTTTGGTGGCGCTGAGGTTTGGTAATGGAGAATCTTCGCCCAGCACAATCGGCTCCATATCTGCGATATCGCTCACAGGCACCGTGGCGTCACCGAGTTCACTGTTCAACGCATTGAGTGCCGATGTCAATATCGGTCGCACATCCACAGTGACGGTTCCTCTGTCCGAGGCGAGTGCGTCGGCCACGGAGTTTGCGATCGCACTTATTTTTTCTGCTGTTGCAGGATCTGCAAGCACTTTATCGAGTGCCGCCTCCAGGTAAAAACGCTTCTCCGCAATTACGGCAGCAGTTTCTGGATCAGCACCTTCAGCAAACTTATTGAGAAACTCAATTGCCAACCCACGCTGAACGTCTACATCAGCCATCGCCGACTGGGAAATTTCGCCCGCGGCGCCACCTCGCAAGAGCGTCCACCAGAGCCCCACAGAAATGATTGATAACGAGAGAGTGATCGAGAGCAAGATTCCAGAGATGATCTGGAGCGCAGGGTTCTTCTTCGAGGCTAAAGTCATGTGCTAAAGGTAGAGCCCGGTTCCCCCGCTGTCACTCAAGCGAGGCGAGGCCATGGCATGAATATCTCGTTCCCGGAGAAGTGTGTAGGACTGGCCACGGACTTCGACCTCACCCTGACCGTTGGGATCCTCCGGGTCATAAAGCACCCGATCCCCCACCTCCAGGGAGCGCACATTCGGCCCAGTGGCCACTACAACAGCCCAGGCGAGGCGCTTGCCGACCGAGGCTGTTGCCGGGATGACAATGCCGCTGAGGGAGCGTCGCTCGCCTTCTACGCCATCGGTTGCGACCATGACTCGGTCGTGAAGCATCTTGATCGGGAGAGGGTTTTCCGGCGCATCGCTCATGTGATCAGAGGCTACCCCACGCGATAGGATGAAATGATTTATTGCGCTCCTTCGGGAACGTTTGCGGGAGTGGTGAAATGGCAGACACGCAGGTCTTAGGAACCTGTGTCTTCGGACGTGCGGGTTCAAGTCCCGCCTCCCGCACCAACATTCTTTAATTACAGATTACGCGTTCAACATTTCTAAGAGTTTTGGGGCAAGCACCCGAAAGGCCTTACCGCGATGACTGATCGCATCTTTCTCACTTGGAGATAACTCCGCCGTCGTTAATTCGTATCCTTCGGCAACAAATATTGGATCGTAACCGAATCCGCCATTGCCACGGGGCTGATCAATGATGTATCCGGGCATCACGCCCTCCTCGACTAGCTCGCGACCATCAGGAAATACCAGTGCGACGGCGCAACGAAAAGAGCCAGTACGACGATCAGCCGGGATGTGATTGAGTTGGGCAAGGAGTAGTTCGAGATTTGCCTTATCATTTCCGTGAGTACCGGCCCAACGCGCCGAATAAATCCCTGGCATGCCGTTTAGTGCATCGACGCAAATCCCGCTGTCGTCTGCAATCGCTGCGACACCGGTGATGCGACAACTTTCGCGCGCCTTCAGAAGTGCATTTTCAATAAATGTTGCGCCGGTCTCTTCAATATCTCCAAGATCAGGGAAATCATCGGCCGAGAGCAACTCCAATGAGCTCTCACCATGAAGCTCCGTGATGATGCGCAGAAACTCTTTAAGCTTTCCTTGATTCTTAGTGGCTAAGAGAACTCGACGATCCGTCATCGGATTAGGCGAGCGCAGCGGCTTGGAGTCGCGTGAGATCTGCACATCCAGCAACTGCTAGATCGAGCAAGCCATTGAGCAAATCACGATTAAAAGGAGCTCCCTCAGCAGTTCCTTGCACCTCAACGAAAGTTCCATCTCCCGTGCAGACCACATTCATGTCGGTCTCCGCGCGTACATCTTCTTCGTAGCAAAGATCCAAACGTGGGACGCCATCGATAATTCCTACACTGATCGCGGCCACAGTGGAATGCAGAGGTGACTTCTTGATGTGACCTTCCTTGATGGCCCACTCAATGGCGTCTGCCAGCGCAACGTATGCACCTGTGATAGCTGCCGTACGAGTTCCGCCGTCTGCCTGCAATACATCGCAGTCAAGGACGATGGTGTTTTCTCCCAGCGCGTTCATGTCGATGATAGAACGGAGTGAGCGACCAATAAGGCGAGAAATCTCTTGAGTGCGACCGCCCAGTTTGCCCTTGACGCTCTCGCGGTCAGAGCGTGTGTGCGTGGCGCGTGGAAGCATTGAGTATTCAGAGGTAACCCAACCCTTGCCAGTGCCCTTGAGCCAACGCGGCACCCCTGCCGTGAAAGAGGCGGTGCAGAGCACGCGCGTCTCACCAAATTCCACAAGGACGCTGCCCTCAGGATGGTTTGACCAATTGCGGGTGAACTTCACTTCGCGGAGTTGGTTATTTGCGCGGCCGTCGAGTCTCGTTGTCATGTGGCAACCTTATCTAGTCGTGGGCCAATCTTGAGTGCGGGGATGAGAGAGTTCAGTTGATTAGTTCAAATTGAGATGAGTGACACTGCCGACTTCTGGGCCGAGGAACCTTCTTGCCAAACGTGCAAAGGGGGCAGGTTCGCCAGTTGCGCGGAATTGATGCGTCGGCTGAGCACTTTCGCTCAGCATGTCGTGCTCGAGCAGGGTGCGGTACACATCTTTCGCGGTTTCTTCCGCACTAGAAACCAGTGTGACACCGTTTCCTGCTACATATGAGAGCACGCCGGTCAAAAGCGGGTAGTGCGTACATCCAAGAACGAGTGTGTCAATCTCTTCAGCTAGCATCGGTGCAAGATATTCGCGAGCGATCGTGAGGATTTCCCCACCCGATGTTTCGCCTCTCTCCACGTACTCGACAAAAAGTGGACAAGACGCCGAGATGATCTCCAATTTTGGAGCAGCGGCAAAAGCGTCGTTATATGCGCCTGAATCAATCGTGGCTCGTGTTCCTATGACACCAATGCGACCATTTCGTGTCGCCGAGACCGCTCGACGCACAGCTGGTTGGATCACTTCGATTACCGGAACTTCATAACGTTCACGCGCATCACGCAAGACTGCCGCGCTTGCGCTGTTGCAGGCAATCACTAAGGCCTTTACGCCTTCGGCAACGAGCCGGTCCATGATCTCAAGTGAATATTCACGCACCTCGGCAAGTGGTCGTGGCCCATACGGCCCACGTGCGGTATCCCCCACATAGATGATGGATTCATGTGGCAGCTGATCAAGAACGGCCCGAGCCACAGTGAGCCCGCCCACGCCAGAGTCGAAGATGCCGATGGGCGCGGATGTCATAGTCCTAGCCTAAGCCCAGAGCTGCCCTTCGAGGCGCTCCTCAGCATCATCGATTGAGCCTTCGTAGATTCCAGTCGAGAGGTACTTCCAGCCGGCATCACAGAGAATAAAGGCGATATCAGCAGAATCCCCACGTTTGATTACCTCATTAGCAATTCCTAAAGCAGCATGGAGGATCGCGCCGGTAGATAGCCCCGCGAAGATACCTTCTTGATCAAGCAAATCACGAACCCGGCGAACCGAATCGTGTGAACCCACCGAAAAGCGTCTAGTAATAACACTTTCGTCGTATAACTCGGGGATAAATCCAGCATCAATGTTACGAAGGCCATAAACCACTTCCCCATAACGTGGCTCGGCAGCAATGATCTCGACGCCGGGAACATGTTCCCGCAAGAAGCGACCTGTGCCCATCAAAGTTCCAGTAGTACCTAAGCCAGCGACAAAGTGCGTAACTGTAGGAAGGTCTTCAAGAATTTCTGGGCCAGTACTCTCGTAATGAGCACGCGCATTTGCTGCATTCCCGTATTGATAGAGCATGACCCACTCGGGATTGGCTGCCGAAATTTCTTTTGCATGACGTACAGCTTCATTGGAACCACCAGCGGCATCCGAGTAGATAATTTCCGCACCCCACATGCGCAAGAGTTGTGACCTCTCCACGCTGGTGTTCTCGGGCATCACACAAATCATTTTGTAACCACGTTGCTTAGCGATCATGGCTAATGAAATTCCGGTATTGCCACTTGTGGGTTCAAGGATGGTGGCGCCGGGCTTGAGGAGCCCGTCTCGTTCTGCGGCGTTGATCATCCAGAGCGCTGCGCGATCTTTTATCGACCCTGTGGGATTGCGATCTTCCATTTTGATCCAGAGGCGCACATTGGGTGCGGGAGATAAGTTCGGCAACCCAATCAAAGGGGTGTGGCCAAAGGAATCTTCTAACGAATTAAAACGCATGGGCGAATCAGGACCCGCCGGCAACCGCAGGAAGTATCGTGAGATTATCTCCGCTTGAAATGAGTGCATCGAGACTTCCGATGAAGCGCACATCTTCATCATTGAGATAAACGTTGATGAAACGGCGAAGTTTTCCATCTTCTAAGAGGCGCTCTCCCATTCCTGGGAAACGGCGATCTAGGTCGGCTACCAGCTCTGCCAAAGTAGACCCAGAAGCTTGCACACTCTTCTCACCACCGGTGTATGGGCGAAGGATGGTGGGGATTCGGATATCAATCTCAGGAGTGCTCACAGCCATAGCCTAAAGGGTGCGCTCTAATTAGCGAATTTGAACGGGCTCCTCGGTCGCCACCCCGTCGACAATGCGGAAAGACCGGAACTCATTCGCTCCTGCAAGTTCTTCGCGGGTAGATACCAGCACGTAATGCGCATCTGGTTCAGAGGCATAGGCGATATCGGTTCGCGACGGGTGGGCCTGCGTCGATGTGTGCGAGTGATAGATAACAACTAGCACTTCATCGCGATCGTCCAGGTCTCGATAGAGCTTGAGCATCTCAATGGAATCAAATTCATAAAAAGTCGGTGACATGGCCGCGTTTCGCATCGGTATGTGGCGCGTAGGTATACCCGTGCCTGCCGGTCCTACGATTACGCCGCACGCCTCATCGGGGTGATCTGCGCGAGCATGCGCGTAGATAGCGTCAACAAATTCTTGTGAAATCGAAAGCACGTTAGAACTCTACCTCGAGCAATGAGCCCTGAAGCCAACCGAGCCAACCGTAAAGCGAGTAGAGAAAAGAACGCGGGTCATCTTCCGGGATTTCTCCGCCGAATTCATCACCCGTGACCTCCAAGCGAGTGCCCAACGTGAGTCGCAAGTCGTTAATCCCACGGAGCCACGAATCTACTTCGATCTCTTTAATGCTGATCACGCCAGATACTTCGAGGCAGGAACGAATGTAGGCGCTATCGCGATCCTTCTTTTCCCTCAGCGCCGGTTCTGAATACTTTCGAAATTCAGCACTCTCCTCATTGCCTTCGTAGGCGTCTGGGAAGAGCCGGGCAACCGCGGGATCAGATATATCTTCGCTCATGACAAACTCACGGAAGTCGTCAATCAATTGCAACAGTATGTCGCGTTCTCCTTCGAGCAGCTTAAGGTCGACGCCGCCACGGGACTTGGCCACCTTCACGATGCCTGCTCCAAGGTGGCCCACAATCCATATTCATGCAACTGCGTAACGGCCTGCTCCATCGCTTCCCGAGCACCGCTTGCTACCAGTGATTTACCATCGTGATGCACTTCCATCATGAGACGTTCAGATTTCTCCTTCGAATATCCAAAGACTGTCATAAATACTCGCGTTACGTAGGTCATGAGATTGATCGGATCGTTCCAGACGATGATGTTCCATGGCCGCGCAAGAGCATTCTGAAGGTCAACTTCTGGCTCGGCCACAATCGTGGAAGTGCTACCCATGGAGTAATTATCTAACGATTGTGGAGATTGCTTGGCTTGAAACGGTTTCGAAGTAGCTATCTGAGCGCGCGCTTACGCGATATGTGTGGAATCCGGCTTGGCGCACAGTGGCGGTGAGCAAAATAGCGCCGTCATTTCCACTAACCCCTGATGAAACTCCCCCCCAGGCTCCGTCTCTCCACTCTTCTAGGACGACATCAACCCCCTGGGCGGGCAAGAGTTGGGCTTTCACAACGACCTTGGACCCAAGGCGTGGTGCGTTCACTCCAAGTGAACCAATGAGTCGCTGCACTGCGATGTTCTTGGCCGTTGAGGTTCCGGTCAGCCGCTCCCAGCTTCCTGGCGCCACTGCTCGTACTTGCACATATTGCGAAGCCACTAACTTGATTTGGGCCACACCAGTTACTGAAGTTGTTGCTGTAGCAATTTCGCGCCAATCAGTATCGCTGTTTCGCATCATCTGAAATGAAACGGGTGCACCCACAACTGGGCGCGAATCTGAAACTTTGAAAGTAGCTGTAAGAGTGACCGGTGTCGCAAAATCAACCGGAGTTGATGGCGCATCAATGCTTCCTAGAACAACATCAGGAGCAATCGTCTTTGCATAAAGTCGAACTGAAGGCCAAGTCAGTGGATCTTCGATTCCCAAACTCCAAAAGGCCACTCCACCAATTTTATATTTCGCCACCAGGGCAGCGCGTGCCGCTACCGAGCGAGCATCTTGATACCACACGGTCCGGGTAACGACGCAAGTCTTCTCCACCGCGCCATCCTCGGGCGCATAGACCTTGGTGTAATTAAAGGAGTACTCACCATAAGACTCAGTCCATACCGGTGTGGCTTGATAACTAGCGGCAAGCGCCGCAGCATCCCTGGAATTAACAACTGCTTTCGTGCCAGCAGTGGCACCTTTGGGAGCCTTGAGGTCTACGCCATCTGGACACGTTCCATCCACTGCAGTAACCCAATCTCGCCCATAAGTAGGTACCCCGACCCAAATCTTGGACGGCGCCATGAGTGTGGCTGCGTACTTGGTAACTTGATCCACCCAGGAGAGTGGGCCGATGGGTCCCGGTCTAGCAACCGAGTAGTCATAGGTCATGATGCGGAGGCGATCAATTACCGGCCCGATTTCAGGCCAGTTATAAACCCAGTAACCCTTTTTCCCAGACGCTGGGTCACGAACTTCGGGGGTAGTCACCGAAAGAATATGCCCCTGTGCATGCAGCTTGATGGCAAGTTCTTTTACAAATGTGGTCCAGAGTGGCGAAGTAACCGCCCATGATGCCGTGCCATCTGTGAAAGCAAAGCCCTCCCAATCTAAATCCAAACCATCGAATCCATTTTTGACTGCAAGGTCCGCCAAGGTCTTTACCAACTGTGCACGTTTGGTGGCATCACCCAAAATTTTTTGCATCGCCAATTTTCCTGTGCCGTCGGTCAGTGAGGGAACAACTTTTATTCCAGCGGCCTGAAGCGCCTTCACTTGATCTGCCATTGGTGCGGCATTTGCTGGGTCGTATTGATCCAAGACCTTTGTGTGGCTCTTCACCGAAAACCAAAAGGGCATCACCTCTGGGAAGAGATCCGCATTAGCCATGATGGTGGCCATCGCACCCTTGGTATTCCAATAAGGCATCCACCCAGTAACAATCTTTCGAGGTGGATCATCATTAGCGGCCTGGGCCGGCAGTGGCCGTCCACCCACGATCAGCAAAGAGCAGAGCATCGTCGCAACGACGCTGCCCGCTATCCACACTCTTCTCCTCATATCAGGCGAGATTACCGGTTGCTCTTTCCCTTTCTCTGCGTTTTGTAGCAGAGCATTGTGAGAGTTTTCTGCCACGCTCGCAGCCTTCGCTTACAAAGCACTCAGCAAGCCAGAGAAGTAATTACCCCAGAGTTATTGATTGGGCTCTTTCGGGCAGAGTTATTGACTTGGCCCTTCAGGCCCCGGCTTCATGTTCGCGTGAATCTCTTTGCACGTGGGGCAGACCGGAAACTTCTCGGGATCACGGGTAGGCACCCAGATCTTCCCGCAGAGCGCCTTCACTGGATCGCCACTGACGGCAGATTCCAGAATCTTCTCTTTTCGCACGTAATGGGAGAAGCGCTCGTGGTCGCCATCCCCATGGGAGAGCTGAGGGACCTGCTCGAGGAGGGTGCCTTCATCACGCTTAAACCAAGCCATGTGTAAAGAGTATCCAGCCGGGACGCATTTATGCGATTTACGGATAGCCAAGAGGGGGCCGTACCCTTGACCCTTACGGATATTTGCGAACCCATTGAGGCGAGGAGGGGAAATGAAGGATCTCATTCGTACCGATCATTTATTGCGCGAGGACGTGGAATTACTCCTCGATACCGCGACCCGCTTTGCTAAAACTCCTCTTGCAGAGCGCTCCTTCATCGCCGACGAGACGGTCGTTATTCATATGACCAAACCCTCTACTCGTACACGTCTTGCATCCGAGACTGCAGTGGTACATCTAGGCGGGACGCCAATATTTGTGCGCGCCGATGAACTTCAACTCGGTCGTGGGGAAACCATTGCAGACACCGCGCGCATCATCAGTGGCTATGCGAAAGCAATGATCATTCGCACTTTTGCTCAGAGCGATGTAGAGGAATTAGCTAGCAACGCCTCAATTCCAGTGATCAATGCACTCACAGATGATGACCATCCCACTCAGGCGCTCGCCGATTGGTTAACCATCCGAGAAAACTTTGGAAATGATTTCAGTAATCGTAAATTCACCTATGTTGGCGATGGAAACAACATGGCACACACTTGGCTCGAAATGGGGGCGGTACTTGGCGCGCACGTTGTGGTGGCCACTCCTTCCGGTAAGTGGGCACCTCATAAAGGAGTTATTTCCCGCGCGGAAGAATTGGCTCGATCAACAGGTGGAACTATCGAAGTCACCCACGATGTAAAGAGTGCATGCGCAGATGCGAGCGTCATCTACACAGATGTGTGGATGTCGATGGGAGATTCCGAGGCGGATCGTGCTGAAAAATTCACCGCTCTTGGTGAATTCGCAGTCACTGATGCACTCATGGCAAGCGCATCATCCGATGGCATTTTCATGCATTGTCTTCCAGCACATCGCGGGGAAGAAGTGAGCGCCAGCGTGATCGACGGCCCAAGATCGGTCGTATGGCGCGAGGCCTACCATCGCCGCACCACCATTCAATCTGCCCTCTTCCACTTAATTCGCGGAGACATCAAGGGGCGGCTAGCGTAATCACCATGCGCACTCGTTTAATCCTGCTTACCGCGCTCATCCTTGCCGTCGCACCGTTTGGCGCACCGCTTGCACACGCCGCTACATCTACGAGTTCAATCACCGTATCCGGCGGCCCTACTTCAGCGAGCGATGCAACCCCAATCAAAATCGACGGAGAGATTTATCTTCCGGCTAACTCTCCTGCGCCCGCAGTTCTAATGGCGCACGGATTTGGGGGCAGTAAAGATTCGGTAACCGAGGAAGCAAAGGCATTGCAGGCGCGCGGATTTGTAGTCTTGGCATGGAGTGCTCGCGGGTTTGGGAATTCCACCGGATCAATTTCCATGAACTCACCAGATCGCGAAGTGGTTGATGTCGCGAAACTCATCGACTATCTGGGTAATCGGAAAGAAGTCATTCAGGATAAGAAGAATGACCCCCGCGTAGGCATTACTGGCCGATCATATGGTGGCGCCATCTCATTACTTGCAGGAGCGCAAGATCAGCGCATTGATGCGATCGCCGCCGATATCACCTGGAATAACCTTGAAGGTGCGCTATTTCCACAAAGTGCACTAGGCATCGCTGAACCTGGTCCCTTCAAACGCGTCTGGACTGGAACATTCTTTTCTATTGGATCGTTAGGTATGAGGGGCACTTCAACCGCGCCTACTCCCCAGACTCTTCTCTGCGGCCGATTCGCACCCGAATGGTGCGCGGCGTATCAAATAAGCGTTGCCCAAAACGCGCCGAGCCCAGCAATCAACACGCTCATGAAAGCGGTCTCACCAGCTACCTATGCACAAGACATCGTGGCACCTACTCTGCTTATGCAAGGCGAAGCTGATTCGCTCTTTCCTCTCACAGAGAGCACACGCACTGCGAAATCGATCCGCGACGCACATCCTGCAACACCGTTAGCCATGATTTGGCATAGCGGCGGGCACGACGGTGGACAAGATGAAAGTAAGCGCCTGCAAGGACAGGTGGCGAATTGGTTTGATATTTACCTCGCCAAGAAAGCACACTCATTTCCCACTTTTCAATTAACCCAGAGCGCCGCCGCAATCTCCTCGCAAGATTCCGCCCCTGAAGCACGAGTACAAATAGGAACTTCGCTCCCCCTCGCCACCACTTCTCTGGCCCTTGCCATTACTAGCAAAAGCAAAGTTATCCTCGCACCCGCCGGCGCTGCGCCATCAGCCGTGTCAGCACTCCCCGGATTCGGTAGCGCATTGAGTCTGGCGGGCGGACTCGGCGCCTTCCTCCCTGGCCAGAGCGCGTTCTTCGAATCTGCACCGCTCACCGCGCAACTCCCCATCATTGGTGCTTCGAGTGTAAAAGTGCGCGTGGCCAGTACAACGGGAGATGCCACCCTCTTCTTCTCCTTGGTCGTGAAGAGTGAGAGCGGGCGCACTACTCAACCAAATGGCCTCGTTGCGCCGGTGCGACTTATAGGCATTCCCGCCAACGGAATTGATATAGATGTAGCGCTGCCGGCAATAGTCACAAATGCGACTCCGGGAGATCGCATTGCACTGGCTGTTTCTACTACGGATCTTGGATACGCAATGCCACAAGATGGTCGGGTTTATTCGATCACACCACTGTCACCGCTCTTTGTTTCAACCATGACGCTCAAGAATGCGCCAAGCAATACTCCGCTATACCTGTGGCCGTTGATTGCTGTTGGATTTTTCGGTCTTTCACTTCTCTGGGTATTCATCAGGCGCCCTCGCCATCCTGCAATGAAAGAGCCCCAACGCGATGCGCCCTTAGTCTCCGTAAGAGCTCTTAATAAGCAGTACGACGACGGGTACAAAGCAGTCACGGATCTCTCATTCACGGTAGAACATGGACAAGTAGTCGGTCTTCTGGGACCAAACGGTGCGGGAAAGAC
>CAIMVH010000072.1 GCA_903844855.1 uncultured Actinomycetes bacterium
ACATCAACAGGTGGTAGCCGAGTGATGAAGTGTCATTTATCCAAGCTGGTCGAGACTTTTCCTTTATCTGATGAAAAGCTGCCTGTAATTGTTCGACTAACTCTGGTCGCTCTCCACAATATAGAAGTACCTCGGTGCAGAGGGCCGAACTCAAGATGGAAATCGCAAGAGAAGTGGTGGCAGGTTTTGCGCCGGCATCAAAACAGTGAGAAAAATACTGACTGTCTAGAGCAAGACGAATTGCCGCTGCTAGCGGAATGTCAAGGTCATAAATGCCATTTCCATCTGCTTCGAAGTCGAACTCTACTTGCCACATACGGTTGTCGTTGAACGAAACGAATTCAATGGGCAAGACGTTTGCTTGATCTTGTCGAATGGCCGAAACTGCATCTCGAGCGAGTATCGCACCAGAAAAACTACATATGAGTGGATCATTGTCATCATCCGGGACAGGCTTGATTGCGATCACCCGTGCCTCGAGAGTAAAACCTGACTGATAGACGAGATTTGGGATCGCGCCAATTACGTCGGAAAAAGTGAAACGAGCGCGTTGGGTGTCAATGTTGCGCTCGAATATCTGACACTGAATTGCCAATCGATCGCAAACTAGGTTTAGAACAATTGAGAGTTTTGATGCATTGGTAAGGTGACAGTGTTCAATGAGAGCGGATGTATTGAGATCAATGTCGATAGCGAGATCAGACTCTCCTTCAAATGAGTCGAGTAACGCCTCGGAAGGGATCACGATATCCCCTACTTTGGCCTTCAACCGAAAGCCGATCACTTGGTTATCTTTCGGCACATAGAAAGGGCTTACGACGGGACTCTTCATGGCTCAACCGCCCTTATTGGATAGGCAGATTCTCTTGCCTCAAAGTTCAGGGAGACCTGAGTGTCAGGCTCAATCAGGGCTTGAACCTGAATGGTCGTCTTCCCTATGAAGTCCTCTTGGACGTTCATGGCAAGTGAAGGACTGCTCAGTTCAGTTTCGAACCATGGCACTGTCAAGCAATCAACTTCTTCACTTTCTTTGAAAATGGCCACCGATACAAACGCTGGACGACCGCCGATCGACGAGGAAACAGCCTCGCGATTCTTACTATCGCCGAAGGCGAGAAAAAGACTCAGATGAAGATCAATCGCGGCCCCCAATTCCAATTCAAGACCCCACTTCACGGAAGCGCCCCGAGTTTTGTCGCGAACAAGTTCAGTACTCTTCAACGTAATGCCCCGACCGCGGGTTGGTGGGGGTGGAGGTGGAGGCGGGGGAGTATGACCACCACCGACAACTGGACCTGGTCCATCGCCCGTGGCGCTGATGATTGCTGTACCAATTTTTCGACCAACGTCAGTGGGGTTTGGCCCTGCATGAGTTACCTCTGAGACGCTGTTTGAAACAACCGGCTTCGGAAAGCGTTCTTGCAGAAATTTCTTCATTTGGCGATTGAGTGCAGTGACCGCTAGCCCAGACTCTTGATCTGAACATTTCTCGCTCCACTCTTCGTGTGAGGGTGGCTCAGCGACTTGGAAGAAAGCGTCGCCTGCTGGTGTTGCCTTGAACACTGCGGAATAAGTCTGGTTTTCTGAGGTGTCAACAAGATGCCCGATATCGCGGTATGTCACCGCTAGATCTGGTGTTCTTAATAGAACGACATGATGCGTGAGAGATTCAATACTCCGCTCGATTCGCTGTGAGTCGGGGAGGTCGTCATCATGAATATCTTCGGCGACCGCTATCGCAGTTCCCTTGGCGACATAGATGAAACCCGTTTGTAAACCGCTCGTCAAAGTTCGTTTGATTACTCGACCCGGAAATAGCGCGCTGCGGTCTTCGCCATATTCTTTCAAACGCACTCTGAGATGAGCTTTCCTGAAAGCCTTGATGTAGTCCCTGAGCTGTGTGGCTTGTAGCGACCGTTCGTCGCGAACAGGGACCGAGTCGCTTTCGCAAGTGACGGAGAACTTCATGACATCTGCAGCAACGTTGTCTTTCTCGCTCAAACCCACGTACTTGGGCCAAAGATGTTTCTCAATCGAGCGAGCAATCGCCTTCATAAAGTCCTCAAGGCCGAAGTTGCATTCTGGGTCAATTATCAGAACGGAAGT
>CAIMVH010000073.1 GCA_903844855.1 uncultured Actinomycetes bacterium
ACTTTTCTCGAAGAGCGCCGCCTTGGTGAGGTGCGGAGAGTAAACGAATTCATATCCCTCTTCTTCGTGGCGAATGCGAGAGTAATTCTCCATCTCACGACGAATGATGCCGCCCTTGGGATGGAAAACCGCCAGACCTGAACCGATCTCTTCTGGGAACGAAAAGAGGTCGAGCTCTGATCCAAGTTTGCGATGATCGCGCTTCTCGGCTTCCGCGATTTGATCGAGGTGCCCTTGGAGATCTTCCTTAGAGGCCCACGCGGTTCCGTAGACGCGCTGCAACATCGGGTTCTTCTCACTCCCCCGCCAATACGCGGCGGCGGTGCGCATTAATTTAAAGGCCGGGATGTAGCGAGTGGAAGGAAGGTGCGGTCCGCGGCAGAGGTCGCCCCAGAAACGCGTGCCATCTTTATCAACGTTGTCATAAATGGTGAGCTCACTGCCACCAACTTCGGTGCTCTCATCCCCGTCACCAGGTCCCTTGATGCCCACGAGTTCACATTTGTACGGTTCGCTAGCAAGTTCTTTGAGCGCATCTGATTCAGTGACTACGCGACGAGAGAAGCGTTGAGCGGCGCGAATGATCTTCTCCATCGACTTCTCGAGTGTTTTGAGATCGTCAGGAGTAAATGGTCTGGCTACATCAAAGTCATAATAAAAACCATCTCGTATCGGAGGTCCAATTCCAAGCTTGGCCTCAGGGAAATTCTGTTGAACGGCTTGAGCAAGAACGTGTGCGGTGGAGTGGCGAAGAACGGCCAGCCCCTTGTCAGAAGTAATGGGCACTCCGACGACGACGTCGCCATCATTGAGGATGGTGGCCAAATCCATCAACACACCATTGATCTCGGCGACCACGATTTCTTTAGCATCCAAGTAGAACTCAATGGCCTTGGCGTTGGGCGTGAGATCCTTCTTCGCTCCATCTATTACTACCGAAGCCACAGCGCTACTCCTTCGACTCAGTGCGACTCAATAAATACCCAACCAAAACTACTCAACCAAAAACTGCAGCAGACCTTACATTTAAGCGTGGGCGATACTGGGATCGAACCAGTGACCTCTCCGGTGTGAGCGGAGCGCTCTCCCGCTGAGCTAATCACCCGGGAAGGACAAGGTTACCCTGTTGAGAGCGGGGCTCGTGGGGCTCGGGAGGCGTAGACGACTCCAGCCAAAATGACCGTCCCACCGAGAAGTTGAATCAGGGTCGGGTGTTCACCCAGGAAGAGCACGGCGATTCCAATGCCACCCAGGGGCTGGATCAGCAGAATCAAAGCCGTCAACGCTGCCGGCAGGCGAGGAAGTGCTATTGAGATAATCAGCCACCCTAATACCTGACAGAGGTTCCCAAGGATGGCGAGATAGACGTGTGAGTGCAGGTTCGGCAAGAGATGAAAGTCAGAGTCCAAGAAGGGTCCAAAAACCAAGGTCCCTAATCCACCAAAAAGTGTGGCATCAAAGAGTGGGCCGGCGATGCGACGATCATCCTTGCCGCCAGCTCGATAGACCACGATGAATATGCCGTAGGAAATAGAGCAAGCGACTCCGAAGGCCACACCAAGGCCTGGGTTAATCCCATCAGCTCCGCCACCAAGCACGCCAGTTGTCATAGTGACACCAAGGAGTACGAATGGGAGGGCGATCAATAGACGATTCGACGGTCGTTCTTTCAAGAAAGTCCATGCTACAAAAGCGACCACGACCGAGGATAAGTTCCCCAGCACTGTGGCCATACCGGCACCGATGTAGCGAATTGAGTAATGCCACATCACTAAGTCAAAGGTAAATGCAATTCCGGCCAGTCCTGAAAGGACACGATCGCGCTTGACGCGCTTACCAAACTTAAGAGTCTCCCGATGTGAAAAGAATGCAAGGAGGGGCAAGGCCCAGATACAGCGCCACAACGCAATCGTCGCTGGAGATTCCAGAGATAACTTAGTCAACGCCCCAGAACTAGAGATGATGAAGGCACCAATAACTGCAGCCAGAATCGGACGAGAAAGTAATTTATTGAAATTCACTTACTCATCACAATGGATCTACTTCCTCAAGTAAGCGCTTGGAAAACTCTTTCGCCAAGGCTATCGCTTCTGGTGCCAACGGAATTTCAACGCCATCAACGTGAGAAACCAATTGTAGGTCGCGCAATGACGAGGTCAGAAGTATGGATTTAGCACTTGTGAGCGCATCCATCGGGATTTCACCCTCGTGAACTCCGTACCACTCGATTGCTAAACCCCGAGCCGTACCGGCTAGGACTCCGCAATCAAGTGAGGGGGTCACAAAATTGGTGCCGTCGAAGATGATGATGTTAGAGCCAGTTCCTTCAGCTAAGCGACCTTGGGTATCTGCGAATATCGCTTCATCTCCCCCGTGTTCGCGGGCGTAAGAAAGCGCTAATACATTCTCGGCATAAGAAGTGCTCTTAATTCCAGAGAGCGGAGAGCGCTCGTTGCGGGGAAAGGGCACCGTAACAACGCGGGCGCGATCGACTGGAGTGGGCGCCGCAGTGTGCGAAATGACCAATGTGGGTGTGACGGGATCAGCACGGAGTGATCCTGCCGGTCCGGGACCACCACTCCAGGTGATTCGAATGCGACCAAGACCAACGAGGGGATTCTTTGCAAGGAGTTGATCAATCACTCCACGAATGTTTTCAGGGGGTGGTGGGAGTCTCAAGCCCAGAGCGCTGCGTGCGAGGCGCTCAAGATGGCGAGTTAATGCATAAGGAAGTGAATCGATAGTTTTGATTGTTTCAAAAACGCCATCACCAACAGTGAAGCCATGATCTGACACAAGAAGCGCAGGCACATCGGCCTCAAGGAATTGACCGTTTACGTAAACCATCATGAGAGTGAGGCTACTTCGTTCCCGCTTGCTAGAGCGATTAGACGTGCAGCCTTCAACTCTGTTTCTGCCCACTCGCCCTGAGGATCACTTCCCCAGGTAATTCCTGCACCCGTGCCAAATTTAAGGTACTTGCGATCACCTTCCATCCAAAAAGTACGGATGCCTACGGCGAGTTCTGCACGTTCGCCATGTACCCAACCAATAGCGCCGCAATAAGGACCACGTGGAGTTGGTTCTAGTACGGAAATGATTTCAAGCGCACTGGATTTAGGAGCGCCACTGACTGAGCCCGGCGGCATCGTTGCTGCAAATATTTCTGACCATGTGATTCCCTCACGTAATTCACCACGAACATCAGACACTAAATGCACCAATCCAGGATGTGTCTCCAACGCAAGCAACCTCGGAACGGTAATACTTCCCGTGCGACAAATCGATCCAAGATCGTTGCGCATGAGATCAACGATCATCACGTTCTCGTCGTTATCTTTGGCGAGTAACTGCTCAGAAGTCGTTGCGGTTCCCTTAATAGGAGTAGTCAAGATCGAAGCACCATCACGTGAGAGAAAACGTTCCGGCGATGCCGAGACAATCTCCATCCCAGGGATTCGCACATAACGCGAGTGCGGGGCTGGATTCTCTGCGGCAAGATGAAGAGCGAGGGGGAAGAGATCCACAGCCGGGTCGATGGGCGCAGAAAGAATCCGGCAGAGATTTGTTTGGTACACCTGACCGCGTGCGATATTTTTTCGAATCGCTTCGACGCCATTCATATATTCCTCTTGCGAAAGGGAACTCGACCAACTCAAAGGCTGAGGAGCCCAACCCACCGCTGGCACATCTTCCGGCGCCCGCGTCACCTCATCGAACCTCGCGAAGGTGTACTCACACTCAAAGGCGGCGACCACCACCCAGAAACCAGGCTCGGAGAGCGCATCCAAGTCATTGCGCACCTCCGCGAGCCCGCGAGCGAGCAGGCCGTCCCCCCAGAAGAGGGGTTCGCCTGGGGCGATTGGTGGAGTCAGGGACACAGGAGAAGGGTACGCACCCCTGGGAAAAGTTGCCCGAATCCGCCCGGTTTGGGGCAGGGAGCCCACCTGCGATAGATTGCGTCTGCTTTGCGGACGTAGCGCAGTTGGTAGCGCGGAACCTTGCCAAGGTTCAGGTCGCCGGTTCGAACCCGGTCGTCCGCTCGAAGGATCCAGCTATCTGGATTCGTGTGCGGTGGAGTGGCCGAGAGGCGAGGCAGCGGCCTGCAAAGCCGCGTACACGGGTTCAAATCCCGTCTCCACCTCGAGTATGTCCCAGACAATTACATAGCAACTCGGACCGTTAGCTCAGCGGTAGAGCGCTTCGTTGACATCGAAGAGGTCACTGGTTCGATCCCAGTACGGTCCACCATCATCCGGAATGACGCTGGATCCCTAGAGCAGTGAAATCCGGTACTGAATTTTTCCAGACTCTTGCGTATAAGTGTCATAGAGCTTGCGCGCTACCTCGTTCGAACGATCGGTATTCCAATACAGGCGGCTTGATCCGGCAGCGATCGCGATCTCCTTGACCGCATCTATCAAAGCCCTACCCAATCCCCCACCACGAACCTCTGGATACACGAAGAGATCTTCTAAAAAGCAATTATTAATGAGCGCCCAGGTCGAGGTTTGAAATGAGTAATGCGCCATTCCTTGAACCTCGCCATCTTTTTCAACAACGAGACCATGGCTTTCGTAGGCAGGATCCAGGAGGCGAGACCACGTTAAATCATCTTGCGATGCTGGGAGTTGTGCTTTGTAAAAAGTGAGATATCCATGCCAAAGAGGTAACCAAGCAGCCTTGTCTGATTCGGCAATTGACCGGACGTTAATCATTGGGAATGCAAGCTCAGACGTATCGTATAAATCGCACTGAGATCCAATATGTGCTGAAAGGCGATATAAAGATATTTCCATTCATAACTTCCATCACCCACGCACACGCAGTGCAGCTCCCATTATTTCCATCAATTTTGGGGTTGTAGGGAGTTGAGGACCAATATTGAGGTGGTGAAAAAGAACCTTCAGCGCTCTTCAGGCCCGCCCGCAGATACTTTTTATAGTAGTAAGCAGCTTTGGTATTACCAGAACCCGGATAGTAGTTATTCTTCTCAAGGGACTTAGTATTGAAAGCGTATTGAGTTAAGGCTGTCAATTCATCTTTCGATGGCAAAAACCAATCCGTTTTAGTGCCACCGTCATATGCGTTGGTGGCTGCCGAGGCTCCTCCGAGGCAATTCTGTCGCATGGCTTTCGTGTTACTCGCACCAGTTCCTATCGCCCTTCCAAACTTACCCTTGAGCGCACTTCCTTGAATGTCACCAAAGATGGTTTTGCCCTTTCCCTCACCTATGGTGCACCAGGAATCTGGATTTTCCGACGCTGCTGTAGACCACTCTTGATCCGTTGGCGCCACCTCGAGGTATCGGCCCCAAGACTTCTTACTTCCTGCATCATAGAAAATTACTCCACCGCCAGGGCCGGTACTTCCTAACGGACAAACTCCGTTGGGATCACACACAATCTTTGCTTGTTTCGCCTCCCAAGCAATATCTGCTTTTGCGTCAGCGTCCGCTTTGGCCATTGCAGCTTTGTAGGCGACATCGTTGTAAGCCCCCGCAAAACCATAACCCATTTCGCTACCCAAGCTGCCCGGATATCCTTCGTTACACACCTGCTCATTTCCGATAAAGCCCACCACTCCATACTCAATTCCATTTCCAGAGCCAGTGACCTTAAACCCCTTCGCAGTGCCGGGGTAAGTGGCCTTCTTCCACTTCGAACCTGAACCACTGCGATGGTAAGCGACCCACTTCGTAATTTTCTTTACCTCCGACGGTCCATACGTCAGCATCGACTTTCCTTTGGAGGATTGGGTGTAATTCATCGAGCGATATTCGAATATCCAGGTGTACCCACCTAAGCTTTGTGACGGCATGCAAGTCATATCCCCGCCACCGCTTAGAGTATTTCCATTCTTCGACTTTCCATTCGTTGGGACCTGATCAGAGGCAGCTTTACCATCAATTGGCTTCACCTGTTGCGGTTGCAAATTGGGAAGCGTAGTGCAGCTAACTTGTGGATTAATCTCTATCTGATGGAACGAAGCATTGATTCCATCCGTAATCATGTAGGTCATTTTGCCTTGCGTACGCGGGAGCGGACCACCACTCTGTTGTGGCACTCTATCAACCGACGCAGTCGCGTTAGGAGTCAACGTAAACTCTACTCGTGCACTTGCAAGATCAACCGTCGGTGGGAGCGTCACTTCTCCTATATAATCGTTGACGTTGCTGCACTTAATCCAGGGAAACGTGCCAGTAGATGTGACAATTTTGTAGTCAAGCAATCCGTAATAGAGAGTATCAACTCCGCGCGCAGGAGTAATGAGAGTTGCACTACTTGCAAGCAGGAACATCACAAGAGCGCTGCGAAGGACTTTTCGGGATTTCAGCATCTGAGCACAGTACTTCAATAGCCACCAGAGTGATGCTGAAACGGCTCAAAAGTAGAGATACTTTTAGATTCCTAGGGCTGCGCGCAGAGCACTTTCGGTGATGCCCAACTTTTGCGCGGCTGATACGAGGTTAGGCGGCGGTGGGCCAAGCGCGTCACGTAACGTTTGCTCAGAAATACCGAGCTTCTTCGCAGCCGCCACTAAATCGGGATTCCCACCTTGTGGAGCTGCCTGGCTCCCGCCTTGCGGTCCGCCTTGTTGACCATTTGGTCCGCCTTGTTTCAGAAATCCGCTTGCAATAGTGCCACGAAATTGTCGCGCTATGTATGGGAATCCGGCAGTGATGATGTAGCAATATGTTCCTTTAGGAAATTCGGGAGTTACTTGAACCCTGCCATTTCCAGCATCAAGGTCACCGCTCCCCGCTACGTATTCAAAATCCTGGGTGTAATCACCGTTGTATGTACCGCCAGGTCCGCTAGCACGTGTCCCCTTCTTCAATTGATAGGAAGATTTGAGAGTCTTATAGCCACCCTTAGCATCTTTAGCTTTCACGTATCCGCGAGCGAGATAGATCGGAAAGCCATCAGCGGCCCAGCCAATCAACGGTGAGTGGCCACTGCGAGTAACAAGTTGGCTCAATCCGACGGGAGTGCCGTGATAGTGGTAGGTACCAGTCGGCTGCACGTGAGCATTGCTCGAATCAAGACCGAGATTGCGGATGGTATTGAAAGCTTCGATATTCCAACCACTCTTGGGATCGTTATTGAAGACCTCCGCGGTACCTGGTTCAAAAATGACACCGTTGATCGCCACACCCGCGGCAGCTCCCATTGACGCAGCCTGCAAACTACCCATTTTGGGCGAGGTAGAGAGTGAGAAATCCTGTTTTTGGGCAGAAATAGTGTTGGGATTACCAGAGTTGGGAAAAGTTCCGGTCTTGTGGTTAGGAATACCGTTCGACACAATTCGTCGAATTCCACTCTTGACTGTGACGGCGACATTGCAACCGGTCGCGACATCAGTAAATGAGTAACTACCCATGACGTTAACCACGAACTTCGAAGCGGCCGCAGACGGTCCTGAGCTCAGCACAAGACCAGTGAATCCACCGCTAGTGACCGTGATTGCGCTAGCCAACGACCCTAAGAGAAAGCCTCGACGTCCCACTTCTTTTTCAAGGAATTCCTCGTTCATCTCCCAACCTCTCTTCTACTTGCGAAGACAGTAGTACTCCAAAGTCAGAATGCAAGTTGTAGATCCACGATTTATTGGTGATTCACAGAAAATTCATCGAGAGTCTGCGTGCTTGCTAAAGAGCGAGAGGATGAGGGTGCAACCAAGAATTACTAATGCTCCACCGAGAAGTTGAATGAGAGAAATAGATTCATGCAGGTAGAGGGCGCCGATAAGTACCGCCACGACCGTCACCAAGAATTCAACACTGATTGCCTTAGTTGCGCCCAATCGCGCCACGAGCTTGAAGTAGATGACGTAACAGAGTGAACTGCAGAGCGCGGCAAGGAGTGCGATGTTAAACCAATCTCCTAAAAGTGGTACCCGATGAAACGGGACAAAGATGAGCAACGGGGCTGTCACCACTCCCCCAAAAAAGAAAGCACCAATCACTTGCTCCCACGACCCCACCTCAGACATCCGCATCTTCGAATAATTACTCGCGAAGGCAGCGGCGATACACCCGACCGTGCAGACAACAACACCCATAACAAAACGTGCGGTCACTTTTCCCGAAGGGAAACCGACGAGCAAGACGATTCCGATAAACCCAAGAACAAGACCCACAATTCCGTGGCGACTCATCTGTTCGATGCCCAACAACCGGCCAATAACTGAAGTGAAGAGTGGAATGGCGCCCACGAGAATGGCGGTCATTGCGGTCCCAATACGAGGTACTGCAAAGGAGAGACCAATCAACTGCATGGCAACCATGGTGACGCCAAGAACTAGGAAGGGAAAATATCCGATGGAGAAGTCCAACTTGCGGCGCATCGCCTTAGCAATGATGAGCAAGAGCGCGCTGGCGATGAGCGACCGGATGGAGACAGCGCCGATCCAACCGAAACCATCGACCACACGAAGCACCATTAAGAAGGAAGCGCCCCAGAGGATTGCCAGGATGGCGAACCTTCCGAGTACATCAAGAGCCATACGATCTATTAAACCTTCTTCTTGTAGCCCGCGGGACACTTAGGCGAAGCGCCGGTCACCTTCTTAATAGTCTTCCCCTTGACGCAGGTGATTGCCTTCTTTACGGGAGCCTTTGGGACGGGCGTCGCAACAACAACCACAGGTGACGTTGATGGAGCTAATGGCGCCGGCTTTACTGCTGGGACCACAGCCGCATCTTGCGTCAGTTTGATTCGAATTGTCGGAGAGGAGAAAGTGAAATTCTTAGCACTGAGTGTGAGCCACCCATCTCTCTCGTTCACTAACTCAGTCGCCACGTTTTGGGTAGATCCGTCACTGGAAGTGATAGATACCGTCGCCTTAATGGGTGCGGATGTGAATCCACTGTAGAGGCAGCGCACTGTCTCAGAGCGCATGGCTAAGTCATATGTGCCCTTAAACACTGAGCCATCGAATCCTAGATGTGCGCCAGCAACCTGATAAACCAGCGAATCGTCAACGAAAGAAGGAGGCCCCGCGGAATAGATCATCGCATTCGTTGTGACAAGACCCATAAGTTTCGAAGGATCGTTAAGACAGCCGCCTCCCACACTTGGAAGACCTTTTATCTCCCACTGTGAATTTTGCTCTGGAGCAGGGGCGAGGAAGCGTTGAATAATGGGAACAATGCCGCCCTCGGGGAGCCCTTTCGTAACATAATAACCTTCCGGTGAATTAAATAAGAACGAATCACCTTGTTCCACTACCGAAGCGCAGTAGGTACTCTCGGGCCAACCTTTCAACCCGGCAGTTTTACAAATATTTGTTAATACTTGCTCCACTTTGGAATCGGATTGTGCATCAGCTCGGCTTATATCGGCCTGTCCCGCACCAACATTTATGGCACTTCCTTCAACGCGTAGAAGATTTGTTGTTGGCGATAGCGCCTGAAGGGTGACGGCCGTATCTTTCATTCTTCCAAATAGCCAGCCAGTCAGGCGATTATCCATTTGCATAGAGAGTGCAAACCGTTGCCCGTCAGCAAACTCCCGCTTGACAGCGCAGATACCAGTTTCGGTCCACTCGCATCCGGTTGTGGGATACCCGCCGCGAAGCTCGCTTCTACCCAGACCAGTTTGATATTCAACTGTAAGTTTTTCTGGAAGGCGGTAATTCCCTTCCTTCAAATCGGCCGAAATGAGTCGTGCGTGAAAATCCTTGAGCATCACTTGGTTGTCATTTCCGATTTCAAAAGCTAAAGAGATAGCAACGCCCATTACAGAACTATCATTTCCCGCCGAATTCGCTGGCATTTTCCAGACGCTGATCCCGCCACCTGCCGGCGTCTTTAACCTAGAGCTGGCCGCCAACTTGGGTGTCGCCACTTCATGATCAAGTTTGGCCGATTGCCAATTACCCTGCGAATCTGCAACTTGGAGTCCACGAATACACACCGCAGTGGGAAGACTATCGACCGCACAGGGCGGCACTAAAACGTTTATGGCGCCGTCGGAGAGCTTACAATTAGGTGAGTCTGGCTCATCACAGAAAGCGTCAACAAAATAACTTCCAACAGCCCTAGCCTCCTTGGACACACCCGTGAACTTTGATGAAACAAAACCCTGAAAGTTAATTGCAGGGTGAACAGAATCTTTAAAATAGATTCGGTTCACGTTTCCGGGAGCTCCCTTATACGTGGGGTCGTTGTTAACAAAAACACTCCCCCATGCCGGAGTCGAAACAAATAATGCCAACGAAACGACAAGAGCACGCCTCAGGATTTTGACAACCATGGTCCTTCTCCGCACCCTAGACGTTTCTCCAAGACGGCCTGTGAGCAGAAGATTCCCTGACACTTATGACTTCTTCTTATAGCCCGCGGGACACTTAGGTGCAGCCCCAGATACCTTCTTCGTGAGTTTTCCCTTGACGCAGGTAATGGTGACCTTTTTATTGGCTTTCGCTACTGACGCTGCCGCCGCCGCTTGCGCATCTGCTGAGGCCTTAGCCTCTGCGGATGCCTTCGCATCTGCTTCTGCCTTCGCCTTAGCCTCTGCGATAAGCCTTGGGTTTTCCACCACATAAACCCCAAGATCAAAGCTGACCGCATTCATCAACGGAGTGTCAGAGGCCTTTCCCGAGATTCCGCAGTAACCAATCTTCTTGCCCGTAACGACAAGTACTCCTGGCGTGGTGGGATCCAATGAGACATCACAGTTTTGGGAAGAGAAATTCGTAATTGTGAGTTTCGCAGGGTTTGGAGATGACGCGTCCGTCACTTTAAGAGTTTCCTTAATCTGTTCTTGCTCCTTCACTGTTACCCGAACACCCGAGCTTTCGTAATTAAACGTCACCTTATTGGTGCCTTTAAGGACCGTGTACGTATTCGTAGCGCTTCCGCCAGCAATGTAATCGGTGTCAGGCGAGGTAAATTTCAACTCACAGGTACCTGAGCTTAGGAGTATGAGTTTGCCGGCATTCACTGCGCACACAGTTGAGGAAACAGAAGTCGCCGAAATGACCGCACCAGATTTTGCTTTGGCTAATTCACTAATTTGAAGTCCAGACTGTGCTGCTTCCAACAAAAAGTAGCGGTAATCCTTGGCAATGGAATCTTCGTCAATCGGTATCCCATCAGAGTTCGAAGACTCCTTCACGGTGGCAGAATTGCCACATTTGTTGGACGCATAAACAGCAAATGACGCGCGCTTAGTATCAGCATTAGCCGAGCTAAATATGTATTCCGAAGCTTCAATCAGAGCCATAGTTGAAGTGATTTTCGACCATTCACCCCATTTTTGAGTCTTTCCATTCCATTGGATAGTTCGATAGTTGAGGCTAGTTGCCGGCATTCCAGTACTGGCCGTTGTGGCGTTAAAGACCAGATACGAGCCGGAGGCCCGCTTGTACGTCACGATGGGCGCGTCTGGGGCGCGAGTGCATTTGTCGTTGTATGACGCTACATATCCTCCGCTGCCAGCCGTCGTTGGAGTGGAAGTGCTTCCTGACGTTGAAGGCGTAGTCGTCGAAGGCGTAGTCGTCGAAGGCGTAGTCGTCGAAGGTGTAGTCGTCGAAGGTGTCGTATTCGTAGGCGCAGTTGTAGGCGTCGCAACTGGTGCGGCAGCTTTCTGCGCAGCCACCACGTTGGCCAAGTAAGTCCTGTAGGTGTCATATCTCCCTACAGCATTTGCATTGCGTCCCTGCGCCAACCCATCGCTCTCCTCTAGGGCGGCGACAGTTCGATTCAACACCACTGCATTAGGCCCAAACCAGACGCTGTAGGACCAATCCCCTGCTACCGCTCCACCGCTAGGAGTGTTGGAGACCTCTGATACCTGGAACTCGAAATTTGAAGTGGCATCGGGCAGGAAATATTGTCGACGCTCGTTGGGATCCGGGTACGCCGACTCGGTGAGACATCGCTTTTTATCTTTAAGCGCCACGTCTGCGTTCTGCCAAGAAGTAGTGCCCTCTTTTCGAAATCTGGTGAGGAAGGCCTTGGTAGAAAGTTTGATTGATGCATTCAGAGGTTGTGATCTATTAATATCCGATTGAAGTGGAGTTTGTGAATTTATCCCGATAATAACAAAGTCACCAACCCCGATACAATTGTCTGTGCTCTTAGAAAGTACTGGCCCTGAAGTTGCACCTGGACTTGAGTATGCAGATAACTTATCCGACTCGGAGTAACCACCATTTCCGCCGAGGGCAAGAACTTTAATGTAGTACTGCTTGCTGCCCGTCAGTCCTGAAATAGTTGTGCCAGTTGTACCAGCCGGAACGCTCTTTTCGCCGTACTCATTAGGGCTCTGGCCGCCATACCACTGCACCAAATATGAATTGACATTATCTGCCGCAGACCAGGTTACATCGATTGCACCACTCTTCACTGCTTTGTCCGGCAAGCTCCACGTTGCCGATGTGGCATCAATATTCGAGTTGGGAATTGTTGAACTTTTTCCTGAGGAAGCCGCAGCCGTGAGAATACATCCGGCATCGGTGGAGTAGTACTTAGCCGAGCAGAAATTAGAGGTTCCTGAGTAGTGAGTGCCGTATCCATCATTTGCGGTCACGTTCACCTGATAGAGGGAACTAGGGGCAATATCGGTCACAAGCATTTCATTTACATTGGAAGCCGCATCGTATTTGGACTCAGTCCAAGTGGCGCTATTTTGCGGTATCGCCGTTTTGTCGTATGTAGAGAATCGCACTGTGTAACCACCGCTAGGTGCGCCAGTAGCTGGAGGATTCCAAGAAATGACTGCAGAAGATGAACCTGTAGCGCCAGGAACGACTTGAACATTCGTGGGCGAGAGGGAAGCTTCCGCAGGTGGCGAGGAAGCTCGCGTCGTGCTCCAGGTAATGGTGATCCAGACGCGAATCGAAACCGTAATGCGGATACCAGCAGCTTGGCTGGCTTGCGGAACAACAAAGAGCCCGGAAACCATGGCGAGGACCAAAAGGATGCGCAAAAGTCCCCGGCGTAGGATTGGCACGCTCACATAATAGCCCTCGGTTACATGAATTAGGTGCCGAGAGTCGCCCTCCCTCTCAGGCACTCTTCTTATATCCCACAGGGCATTTCGGAGCGATCCCCGAGACCTTCTTTACCGTCTTGCCCTTCACACAAGCGATGGTGCTCTTTTTCGCTGCCGAAGGCATGACCGAGGTGGGAGCAGTAGCAACCGGCGCAGTAGCAGGTTTCGTCGTCGGAGCGCTCGGTTGCGCGGGCTTAACAACTGGTGCAACAGCTGCTTCTTGGGAGAGTTTCAAGCGAATTGTGGGCGCAGAGAAAGTGAAATTTCGCGCCCGCAGGGTCAGCCAACCGTCCTTCTCTTGAACCGCTTCAGTTGCCACGTTCTGGGAGGTTCCATCACTTGAGGTAACTGAGACTGTTACCTTGATAGGAGCACTCGTGAAGTTGTAGAGACAGCGAACCGCCTCCGATCTAATCGCTAAGTCGTATGTCCCCTTAAATACCGTTTCTTGGTCGTATCCCACGTGAGCACCAGCAACTTTGTATGTCAACGCATCATCTACATACGAAGGGGGGCTGGGGTCATAAACCATGGCATTGGTAGTGACAATGCCTTGAAACTTAGTGGTGTCTCCAAAACAATTTTTCCACTGTCCTTGAGTGAAGCCACTTTGCGTAAGGCCTTGAAGATTCCACTGGGAATTGCGTACGGGGAAAGTCTTCAGATACGGAGCCACGATATCTGCGTACCCCTTTCCCTTGACCGTTGAGAGAGGCTGGTCCGGGGACATGCCATCGAAGCCCCAGTTTTGTCGATCACCCTGGGGCCGTTGAATGATGCAAGGTGGACCAGCACCTCCGCAGTTGCTGAATACTTTTTGAAGATCAGAATCCTTAGCGATCTGCTCGCTAGTGAAATCGGCGTAACCGGTGGGCACATCTATCGCGGTTGATTCGACGCGAATCAGATTAGTGGTCGGAGTAAGCGCATTAAAGCCGATCGACACATCTTTCATTCGCCCAAAGAGCCACCCTGTGAGGCGGCTGTCTATCTGCAACGTGAGAGCAATTTTCTGATCTAGTTGGAAATCACTTCGAACCGCGCATTTTCCAACCTCAGTCCATTCACAACCTGGTGCAGTATTTTGCATATAAATGAAGCCACGTGGATCCACTGTGTCCTTGAACCAAGAGACTGGTTTATAGGCTCCATCCTTATATGTAAACGGAACGACGGCTGCGTTGAAATAGAAAACATAACCAATGCCGGGTTGAAAGGTTTTTGGATTGAAATCAATGTTGTAGCGGATGTTGATACTCACGCCATAACTATTTGTACCGCCCAAGTGATTGCCAGACGCACTCTTCCAGATACTGGTACCACCGCCCGCAGGTGTTTTTGCTTTGGCGCTCGCGGCAATCTTCTGCGTATCTACTTCGTGGTCAAACACGGCCGGCTCGAGGACTCCCGCTGCATTAGCGATTTCCAGACCCTTCACACACATGTCCGTCGGAAGAGAAGATGCTGTGCATGGTGGCACAATCAGATTGAGCATCAAGTTCGGGAGCCCCGCGCAGGTCGGATCATCTGGTGAGTTACAACTGAAATCTGTGACGGGTCCATTCTTATAAGTCGACCCGGTGATATGAGAAAAATTCGAATATCCGCCACCGGGTTCTTCAAAGATGAATCTCTTCGTTCCCGAAGGCTGGGCAACCGTGTCGCCATTCGATGCGGAGGAGATCGAAACTGAACTAAAGAGAGCTAATACCGTGAATACCACCACGACTGCTCGGCGTGAAGCGCGCATCAGTTCCCCTCTCCGTTAGAGGTTAACTTACCCCAGAATTCCTGCCGTAACGGGGCGACTCCTGGAATACCTTTTTGAAAATCCTCATCGTAGAATAACCGACATGTCACCCACCCTTCGCCGCTGGAAACTGAGCGATGTTGCGGAATTCCATGCCGGCGTGATTGAAAGTAATGATCACCTTGCGCCGTTCATGCCATGGGGGCGTAGCTCCGCCGCCCTATCTCTGGAAGAGCGCACACCTCTTATTCAGAAATGGATCGACGATTTTGAAAGTGGGGCGGATTTCCACTTCGGCTTCTTTGAAGGTGATCACTTCTTAGCCGTCATTGGCCTCCACCCTCGCATCGGTCCAGGCGGTTTGGAAATTGGTTATTGGTGTCGAGCCAGCGAAGCACGCAAAGGACACACCACGGAGGCGGTCATTCAGGGAATGGAGATTGCCTTCGCGATGCCAGAGATCACTCACGTGGAGATCAAGCACGACGTGGCGAACGTACCGAGCGGACGCATCCCTGAAAAGCTTGGATTCATCAAGATTGCTGAAGTAGATCGTGAAGTTCTGGCCCCGGGTGAGACCGGACGCGGAAATATCTGGCGACTTGAAAAAGACGAGTACTTACAAAAGTTTTAGCCTGCCTTTAAACGGCGATACGTATCGGCAGACATCTCATAAACATCTTCCGGACCATCTTCTTCGTCTATCTGTTGACCACAATATGCAAAACCAAATTTCTTAATGATGGCTTGCGATGGGAAATTATCCGGGCTGACGGTATAGCGCAGGGTTTTCACCCGCGGCTCATGCACCACCCAATCCCACATAGCAGTCAATAGCTCCTGTGCGAGCCCTTGCTCCCGATAGGCCTCGACGATTTCCAGCCCAATTTCGATCTTGCCGTTCTCGTCTGGTCCATCATGGAACCCAGCGCTACCAATAATTTCTCGTGTTGATTTCAAGACCGCCATGCGCAACAAATATGGGACGAGTGAAGGATCCTTTTTAATTCTGGGAATTCGATGAACAAGCGGCCCAGGTGAATCTAGAAGATGGCGCCATGAATTATGGACCCCTCGATCAACCCAGAGAGTTGGATCCGACCGATCCACAGAGAGCTTGTCATATTCGGCAATGCTCACTGCAAAAATCAGGAGGCGATCAGACTCAATTACAAAGTCGGGGGCAAATCGCATGGGAGAAGAATACTCGGACTAGGATCAAAGCCTTGAGCAGGAAGGCCCGCCGTGACCAGCGCAAAACTCACCTCCCTCGAAAAGCGTGGACTCGGTTTCGCATTCCTTGGTGTCTTTCTTTTCTCCCTCTCACTTCCCATGACTAAATGGGCCCTTGAAAGCTTCGATCCCTACTTCACCTCCACGGGGCGCGCAGTCATCGCTGCAGCACTTGCCGCGGTGATCTTAAAAGTGCGTAAAGCGCCACGTTTCAAACGAGAACATTTGCGCAGTTTTATCTACACCGCACTTGGCGCGGCATTTGGATGGCCCATACTTATTGCACTCGCTCTCGACCGCCCCAATAGCACTTCAGCGAAGATCGCGGTTATTGCGGCCATCATGCCCCTAGTCACTGCACTTCTAGCAGTACTTCGCGCACATGAACGAGTCAGTCGCTCATTCTGGATTGCATCGGCGGCCGGCACAGCCATCCTCGTGCTCTTCTCGTTCTCACGCACCGACGGCACTCCGCGAGACCTCGTGGCCGACGGCCTCACGGTAGTTGCTGTTATCGCATCTTCTTGGTGCTACGTAGAAGGCGCCGGCCTCACAAAAGAGTATCCGGGGTGGCAGGTGATTTCTTGGGTGGTGATCCTGGCACTTCCCCTCAATCTCCCACTTTCTATCTGGCTCTGGTCACGCACACATGCGCAACATGATTACACCTGGCACGGAATTGTCGGCTTGCTTGTCATCGGAATTTCCTCGATGTACTTGGGCTTCTTTGCTTGGTATAAGGGACTCAACGAGGCCGGAACTGCGCGGGGTGGTCAGGTACAACAACTTCAAGCACTGATGACCTTAGGTTGGTCTGCGCTGTTGCTCCACGAACGCGTCTCGCTGGTCACTTTGATTTCGGCGATCGGCGTCGTGCTTTGTGTGGTCTGGGCGCTCACTGCTCGTAAGCCCCTGCCGCGCAATGAGCAGACCCACACACGTTCTTAGAGTGGATAAAAGCGCCGCCCGTGATCCCCGGTCATCGCCTGGCGCAGCAGCATCGCGGTACCTTGTCCAGAAAGCATCGCTAGGAGGCGAGCCGTGAGCACACATGGGGACAAGGCTGCCCACATAAACGCCTCCTCTCTCGACCCTGAATTCGCTCGACTCTACGACATCAAAGATGCAAGGTTCATTTTGAACCTCATTGTCGATCGGACCGGTGGATATGCACCACCTGGAGCATCAAAAGAGTTAACAAATCCACGAGATAGACAGCTCTTTCATCATTTACGAGCCCAATGCGACGCCATCATTATCGGTGCTGAAACGGCGCGAACCGAACCTTATCGAAATCATACAAAGCAAATAGTGGTACTTACTCAGACCGGCATATTTCCTGATGACTTCTTCTCAGGAGTACAACCGTGGATACTCACTGATGAACCTTCACTTTTACGAGTAACGAAAGAAGTGCGCGGCCGTGCAGAGATTTTCACTTATGTAGATCTTCGTGAACTAACCGATTTTTTTATTACAAAAGGAATCGCGTCGATACTCTGCGAGGGAGGCGCAATCGTGGCATCACTTCTTTCCTCCCACGACTTATTCGATCTTGTCTTTCTCACTCGTACCAATACGAACGCACTTGGACCAACAATAGAAATCGACACTCTCACGCAGGGAGTACCCTCACTTTCAGAGATTACCGAAGAGGGAACCACCTACCAACGTCACGAAAGGCGCCTGCGATGAATTACAGCGCGCTAGCGAGTGGAGTGGGCTTTGGTTTCTTAATTGCGGCCCAAGTAGGTCCCATTTGGATTCTCGCCCTGCGCACGGGAATACGTTCTGGTTTTCTTGCAAGCTTCGGAATAGGTTGTGGAGCTGCCGTTATCGACACCATCTATTGCATACTCGGCGCCCTTGGCGCCGCTGCGATTCTGGCGACGCCGAGTAGCCAGCGTTTCGTCAGCATCACGGGTTCAATCGTTATCGGTTACTTAGGAGTTCGAGGTGTCGTACTCAAGCGGATGAAAAAGAGGAAGGGTACTAGCGATGAAATCCCACTCGCAAGCGAAACCTTCTTCACATCCTTCCGACTATCCATACTCGCTACAGCAGCAAACCCTTTCACTATTATTTCGTGGGTTGCACTACTCGCAGCAGCGAGCACCTATATCCACACACTGAACGCAAAGGTTACTTTCGCAGCAGGAGTTGGTGTCGGATCCCTAGCCTTCTTCCTAGCCCTGGCCATTGCAGCTGCCCAATTGGGAAAACGCCTACGCCCACGCCTGATTGAATGGATCGATCAAGTGGCGACCGCCCTTTTCTTCTTCTTTGCGCTTGCGCTCGCCTATCGAGCGTTCACGATTTAGTATTACCCCATGACCGAATTAACAGATGAGCAATGGCGCGCCAAACTCACCCCTGACGAGTACCACGTACTTCGCGAAAGTGGCACAGAGCCTGCTTTCGTGGGCGAGTACACCGACTTAGAAGATGAAGGCATCTACGATTGCCGTGGATGCGGCGCCGAACTCTTCCGTTCAGCTGAGAAGTTCCACTCTGGTTGCGGGTGGCCCTCCTTCTGGAAACCAGCCGAATCTGAGAGCGTTCGCCTGCTTGACGACTTCTCCGGTGGACGCAAGCGAGTTGAAGTGCGCTGCAAAGCGTGCGATGGGCATCTGGGCCATGTGTTCGACGGCGAAAATTTTGGAAATCCTATCGATCAACGTTGGTGCATCAACTCGATCTCGGTGCGTTTTACGCCCCGCCCCCTGCACTGATAATCGCTACGCCTGCAATCGCGCACGCGATTCCGTAGTATTGAATCTTCATCAACCTTTCATGGTGAATTCCGGCCGCCAAAATTACCGTCATGATCGGATAAAGCGAACCGAGAACCATGACGATTGACCACAATCCCATATGCGTTGCCATTCCCAGTAGAACATTCGCACCAAAATCAAGCGCCCCAATCACAAAGAGCAGAGGTATATCAACGCGCGTAAGACCGCCCACAGTTCGCTTGGCGAAAGCGATTGTTCCCATCACTGCGAATGTGGCCACTCTCATTCCAACCATGGTCATTACTGCGCTTTCGCGCGATCCCAACGCCATGAAGACTTGTGCTGTCCCAAAACAGAGGCCAGCAATTCCGGCATACATCACCGGCTTGGCGCCCGCTTTCCCGCGCAACTCCGGACCACTAGCCATCACCGCACCAGCAAAGGCCACGAAAATACCGATCATTTGCAGACTCTTAGGGTTATCACCGCGGAGCAAACCAGCAGTTACCGGAATGACTACTCCAAGAGCGGCTATTGGGGAGACCACGCCCATCCGCCCTTGAGAAAGTCCCGCATAGAAAGCTAGTAGGCCGATATACCCGCTATACCCAGCGAGGATCGCGTAAATCCCATACCCGTGCCATCCCCAGAAATCTTTCTGCCACTCGCCGCTGATGATCACCACCAGAATCCCCACGCCTAAACTCAGCGCCTGGGAGCCAGCCACCACTGCGATTACTTTTCGCTTCCGCGCCAAAGTGCCGCCAAGGAAGTCGGAGGTACCCCACATCACGCTGGCGATGAGGGCGAAGAGGGCAGCCATAGTCGTTGACCCTAGCGCGCCTAACCAGGGCTCGCCCCCACCTTGCCTACCCTTGGAGGCATGGCACGAGAGATAAGCGACCTGGAGCTAGTTCCGCACGCCTTCACGGCCGCCCTTGCGCAGCTTCGTAGCGTTGAACCAAGGCCAGAAATCGAACTTCTCGAGGCCCCGGCCCCAGCCAAGCTTGCCCCGCATGCCGTCGCGATCACCGCTGACCTCTATACATCCGCCGTCGCAGAGAGCGAAGTAGCTACTGGTCGCTTCGTACTCCTTTATGACCCGGCCGGGCACGACGCTTGGGAGGGCGAATTTCGGTGCGTCACCTTTGTGCGCGCTGAACTTGAGTTCGAAATGGGCGATGACCCACTCCTTCCCGAAGTGGGTTGGTCATGGCTGATGGATGCGCTGAAAAATCGTGGAGTGGAATTCACTGCTCCGAGCGGAACAGTGACGCGCGTGAGTAGCGAAGCCTTTGGTCAACTCGCAGAGCGTGATCGCTCATACGAAATTGAGATCCGCGCATCGTGGACTGCATTTGGTGACTTTGATCGCCACCTCGAAGCTTGGTGCGATCTCATCTCTTACTCAGCAGGATTGCCACCACTTCCGGAAGGCGTGTCCGCCCTGACACCAAGAAAAACGAAGAGCGTGGTTCGCTAACTCCACATGGATTCTGAAAATTCTCACTCGGAAGTTTCGGGTGCCCCCGAAGTCACACCTTTGCTTGTTCCGCACGAAGGTTTGCCTTCGATAATTCATTACCCTTCAGATATTCCTGAGGTGGTGAGCAAACTACTCGCTGGCGTAGGTCCAATTGCGGTAGATGCGGAGCGTGCGAGTGGCTATAAATACAGCCAACGTGCGTACCTGATTCAAATCCGTCGAGAAGGCTCGGGAATTTTTCTCATTGATCCGATTGCGTGCCCCGATCTGTCCAGTATTTCCAACGCTTTGAGCGATTGTGAGTGGATCATCCATGCAAGTACGCAAGATCTCGCATGTTTGCGCGAGGTAGGAATCTCCCCCACATCACTTTTTGACACTGAACTTGGAGCCCGTATTGCTGGTTTTGAGAGAGTTGGCTTGGGGGCACTCATAGAGCTGCTGCTCAACCGATCACTTGCCAAAGAACATAGTGCGGTGGATTGGTCGACGCGTCCACTACCCGAACCTTGGCTCAATTACGCAGCCCTAGACGTAGAACTTCTTGTGGAATTGCGCAACGAAGTTGAATCAGTGTTGCAAGAGAGTGGCAAGCTGGAATGGGCGAAGGAAGAATTCGCATCAGTCCTTGCAGCGCCGCCATCTCCACCGCGCGAAGAGCCGTGGCGACGAACGTCGGGCCTGCATCAGGTAAAGAAGCGTCGCGCACTAGCAATCGTTAAGTTGCTATGGATCGAGCGCGATGGCATTGCGCAATCGCGGGATATTGCACCGGGTCGTATTCTTCCGGACAGTGCGATTGTGGCTGCGGCTTTGAATCCGCCGACCAATGCGTCAGGTTTGATGTCAATAAGGGCATTCCATGGGCGCGGAGCCGAGAAATATTTGCGCAATTGGTGGAGCGCCATTGAGCGAGCATTGGCGATAGCTGAGGATGATTTGCCCGAACTTGCCAAAAGAAGCGACGGCCCGCCGCCGCCAAAGGTCTGGAGCATGCGAAATCCGCTTGCTCACGCGCGCCTTTCACACGCCCGCGCAGCTATGAAGTCCATCTCTGATGAGTGGTCTGTTCCCATCGAAAACCTGCTGACCCCGGATACCTTGCGCCGACTCTGTTGGGAGCCACCCAGCGAACTCTCTTCCTGGCTCGCAGGTCGCGGCGCCCGTTCGTGGCAGATCTCCCTTCTTGAAACGGCTCTCGCTTCAGCCCTTCTGGCCACCGAGCCGCTCCCCGAGCCTGAGCCGGAAATCAACTCCGATACTCCCGATGAGGGCGTTGTAGCGGAGCCTTCACAGTGATCATTGAATTACGCAACACTTAAGTTGCGATAATTAAGGGCGTTGGGTAGGTTAGGCAAGCCTAAGTAACCCAACGACGAAAGTGCAACCATGCTCTCCACCCTAATGATCGCCTTACGCGAAGGCTTAGAAGCCTCCTTGATTATCGGAATTCTGCTGAGCGCACTCAATAAGTCTGGCCGGAGAACTGATTTTTCCAAGATCTTCCTTGGTGCAGGTCTGGCGATACTCGCCAGCCTCGCTTTCGCTGGCCTACTCACCTCAACCTCACTCACGCTCTCAGACAAGGCTGAGGAACTCTTTGCTGGAACGACTTCCATCATCGCAGTGGCACTGGTGACCTGGATGGTCTTCTGGATGAAGAAAACCGCCCGCACGATGCGCTCCGATCTTTCTCAGAAGCTGACACTGGCCATCAGCGCTCCCGCACTTGTCGCCGTCGCCTTCTTCGCCGTGATACGCGAAGGAATTGAAACCTCGCTCTTCGTCTTTGCCACCACCAAATCAATCAATTCAACGCTGGGCCCGACATTAGGCCTACTCCTTGGTTTTGCTATTGCCATCGCGCTCGGAGTCGCTATCTACCGGCAGAGCTTCAAGCTCGATATCGCGAAATTCTTCAGCATCACGAGTATCGCGTTGGTCATCATTGCAGCCGGCGTGCTCGCTTATGGAGTAGGCGATGTTGAGGAGGCTCTTGGTGGAGCTACCGGCGGCGCCTTTGACTTCACTGCGCAAATAGCTGCTGACTCAATCGCCGGCCACCTCATTGCTGGCTTCCTGGGACTTACACCATCCATGACCTGGCTCCAGGTGGTTACCTGGCTCGCCTATATCGCGGTAACTTTGACTCTGTTGCGCCAACCTAAGCGCACCCAAGAGCGCGCCCATCTGGTGGCTTAAGTTACTGACGAGTAACCTGGGGCTATCACTGCTACACAGGAGAGCACATGAGCAAGCAGCCCCAGGATGTCTATTTAGTAGATGCCGTCCGCACCCCCTTTGGTAAAGCCGGGAGTCTCTACTCAGAAACCCGCGCCGACGATCTGGTGGTGCGAGCAATTCGAGGATTGCTCGATCGCAACCCACACCTTCCGCATGAGCGCATTGACGAGGTGGCAATCGCCGCAGCCACCCAAACTGGTGATCAGGGTTTAACCATTGGCCGCACCGCTGCGCTGCTTGCGGGACTGCCGTTAACTGTTCCCGGCTACGCCATCGATCGCATGTGTGCTGGCGCACTCACTGCGGTGACAACCGCTGCAAGTGCGATCGGGTTTGGTGCTATTGATATTGCGATTGCAGGCGGCGTGGAACATATGGGTCGCCATCCGATGGGTGAGGGCGCTGATCCCAATCCACGATTTTTGGCAGAAAATATTGTGCAGCAGGACGCACTTATCATGGGAGCGACCGCAGAGAATTTGCACGATCGACTCCCCCACCTCACCAAGGCACGCGCAAATGCCTTTGCCGTCGGAAGCCAAGACAAAACCGCCAAGGCTTACGCAAACAATCAGATTCAACCTGATCTCATCCCAGTAGCTGTGCGCCATGCAGAGCTGGGATGGACATTAGCCATGGTGGATGAACCACCTCGCCCCGGAACCACCATCGAAGCACTCGACGCCTTGAAAACTCCGTTCCGCGCAAATGGTCGCGTGAGCGCCGGAAACGCTGCTGGCCTCAACGATGGCGCCACCGCCGCGCTCCTCGCATCCGGTGCAGTAGCCGACGAATTGGGACTCACCAAGAAAGCCCGACTCGTTACATTCGCGTTTGCCGGCGTAGAACCAGAGGTCATGGGTTATGGCCCAGTGCCAGCAACTGAAAAGGCCCTCAAGAAGGCTGGGCTTGCGATCTCTGACATTGGACTCTTTGAAGTCAACGAAGCATTCGCGATCCAAGTACTTGCTTTCCTCGATTACTTTGGAATTGCCGATGATGATGAACGCGTCAATCAATTTGGTGGCGCAATTGCTGTCGGTCATCCGCTTGCCTCATCAGGCGTCCGACTTATCGCAAACCTGGCTCGTGGATTTGAAAACGATCACTCCGTTCGTTACGGGATCACCACTATGTGTATTGGCCTAGGTATGGGCGCCACTGTCATCTGGGAAAACCCAGCTTGGGAAGGAAAGAAATGAGCACCATGGAAATGCCTGCTGGCGCGCCCGAAGAAGTAGTTACACACGCACTACGGCGCGATCTCGATCTCGCACCTTTCGGAGTTCCCGGAAAGCTCGCCATCATTACTTTGGATAACGGATTGGATTACACGCGCCCCAATACCTTTGGAGCGCAAGGATTGTCAGAGCTTGGCAAGGTGCTTGATGAAGCAAAGGCCGACTCTGGCGTAGTAGGCGTTGCAATCACCGGCAAACCGTACATTCTCGCTGCAGGCGCAGATCTATCGGCAGTTTCGTTCGTCACGGAAACCGCACAGGCATCCGCTATCTCTAAACTCGGACATGACATCTTTCGAAAGCTTGGCGAACTTGGCAAGCCCACCTTTACTTTCATCAATGGTTTAGCTCTTGGTGGCGGACTTGAAGTAGCGCTTCATTCGGATTATCGAACGATCGCCAGAAGTGCAACCATCGGTTTGCCTGAGGTCTTCCTCGGGTTGGTACCAGGATGGGGTGGATCACAGCTACTCCCCCGCTTGATCGGACCAGAAAAGGCTGTCCAAGTCATCATCTTGAATGCACTAAACAACAACAAAATGCTGAGTGCACCAGAAGCCTACGAATCCGGCATCGCAGATGCTTTACTCGCACCGGCCGATTTCCTAGAAAAGTCGGTTGAGTTTGCGGCCGAAGTTATCTCGGGCCGCAAGAAAATCACGCGCACTGATCATACGAAAGATGTGGCTCCTTGGGATGCTGCGATTGCCGTTGGCAAAGCAGCTGCTGCTAAGAAGTACATCGGCGCAGATATCGCAGCCCCTAGGAGGGCACTTGAGCTGATCGCTCTGTCACGAACTGCCTCGCGCGGCGAAGGCTTCGACGCTGAAGATCGCGCATTAACTGACCTCATCATGACAAATGAATTGCGGGCATCCATCTACTCGTTCAATCTCATCCAAAAGATGGGTAAGAAGGTCCAAGGCGCTCCCAAATCTTCACTTGCACGCAAAGTGACAAAGGTGGGCGTCGTGGGAGCCGGCTTGATGGCTAGCCAGCTTGCACTCCTCTTCGTGCGTCGCATGAAGGTCCCGGTAATCATGACCGATATTGACCAAGAACGTGTTGATAAAGGTGTGGCATACGTCCATGCAGAGATCGCCAAGTTGGTTTCCAAGGGTCGCCTGAGTGAACCCGCTGCAAATCGACTCACAGGGCTCGTCACGGGCGCTGTCGACAAAAGCATCTACGCAACATGCGATTTTGTGATCGAAGCCGTCTTCGAAGAAATGAGTGTGAAGCAAAAACTCTTCACCGAATTAGAGGAAATCATCACACCCGAATGCATCTTGGCCACAAACACTTCATCGCTCTCTGTGGAAGGTATGTCAAAGCACCTGAAGCACCCAGAGCGGGTAGTCGGCTTCCACTTCTTCAATCCAGTCGGCCTCATGCCGCTGCTCGAGGTGGCCCGAACCCCACACACCACCGATGAAGCCACCGCCACAGCCATCGCCGTGGGCAAAGAGCTGAAGAAGACAATGGTCATTACAAAGGATGCTCCTGCATTTGTGGTCAACCGCCTTCTCACCCGTTTCTGGGGCGAAGTGACCGATGCAGCAGATGAAGGCACGCCATTTGAGATTGCTGACACCGCCATCTCGCCGCTTGGTCTTCCGATGACACCATTCACGCTCTTTGGCTTGGTCGGTCCAGCCGTAGCGCTTCACGTTTCAGAGACTCTGCACGACACTCTTGGCCCACGCTTTACAGTGAGTGAGAACATGAAATCAATCGTGGCGGCCGGCGTGCGCACCTTCTACATCAAGAACGACGCTGGCAAGATTGTGCCAAACCCAGAGGCTTTTGCGTTGATGAAACAGGGATCTTCTCCATCGACTGCTGACCAAGTACGCGTACGTGCGCTCACCGCGATCGCGGAAGAGGCCCGCATGATGCTGGATGAAGAAGTTGTGGCGACTCCGCAAGAGATTGATCTGTGCATGATGATGGGCGCAGGATGGCCACTTCATACAGGCGGCATCTTGCCTTACCTCGACGAGAGTGGAATTAGCGAGGCTGCGACTGGCCGGAGATTCCATCCCAAGGGAGTGGCGAGTCTTCCGTAACTCGCCACCAGTGGCGTAACTGCTTCAGCACTCCAACAGTGTCGAGCGCAATTTCGGCCAGAATTTCAGCGCGCTTCCCATGTTCGAAGAATGCCCCCGGTACCGCAAGTGAGTACACAGGTGTGTTTACGCCGCGCGCCGCCAACTCCGTGCGCAAAGAGGCGCCGATTCCTCCCGTGACCACTCCATCTTCAAGCACGTACACGACTCGATAATCCGACACCATCGAAAGCAGTTGCTCGGGGATCGGCTTCACCCACCGAGGATCTACCACGGTGATGCCAATTTCACTTGCTTCTTTCGCCGCCGCCACGCCAGTGTGGGCAAAAGCGCCGATGGCAACTAAAAGGGCATCTCGACTCGCACTGCGATGCAGGATATCTACGCCGCCCACGCGCTCAATTGCTGGTAAATCGGCTGGCACTGCCCCTTTAGAGAAACGTAGAAGCGTGGGTGCATCGGAAATTGCGATGGCCTCCCGCAACTCCTCGCGTAGCGTCTGTGCGTCACGCGGGGCTGACACAGAGAGCCGAGGAACGATCCCCGTCAATGCCATATCCCAGATTCCGTTATGACTGGCTCCATCGTCACCTGTCACGCCCGCGCGATCCAATACAAAGGTAACTCCGGCATTGTGCAGCGCTACATCCATGATGAGTTGATCAAATGCCCGATTGAGAAAAGTGGAGTAAACCGCAACCACTGGATGCAGTCCAGCAAAAGCCATCCCTGCAGCCGAAGTTGCCGCATGCTGTTCCGCAATTCCCACATCAAAGGTGCGGCGTGGAAATTGTGCTTGGAACTTATCTAACCCTGTGGGTCCTAGCATGGCAGCAGTGAGTGCCACTACATCTGAGCGCTCATTACCGATTTTCACAAGCTCATCGGAGAAAACTGAGGTCCATGAAAGTGGAGCACTCTTCAAAGCTACTCCAGTTTCAGGATCAACCACGCCGACCGCATGGAATTTCTCTAATTCGTCATTTATCGCGGGTAGATGACCGCGCCCCTTCTCAGTAATCACATGAACCAGTACTGGACGTCCAAAATTCTTAGCGAGTAAGAGCGCGTGTTCCACGGCAGCGATGTCGTGTCCATCAACTGGCCCTAAATACTTCAAACCTAAGTCTTCGAACATGCCTTGAGGAGCAACAATATCTTTGAGCCCCTTCTTCAGCCCATGCAAAGTTTCGTAAATGGGGTTTCCGACAACTGGGGTACGCGAGAGCACGTGCTTTCCCCAATCGAGAAAACGCTCATACCCTTGCGTCGCGCGCAAAGTTGATAGATAAGTTGCCACTCCACCCACTGTCGGTGCGTAGGAGCGCTCGTTGTCATTGACCACGATCACTAATGGAAGATCGGAAGAAGAAGCAATGTTATTCAACGCCTCCCAAGCCATACCTCCCGTAAGAGAGCCATCTCCGACCACCGCAACAACATGGCGATCACTCACGCCACGAACTTTGTGCGCCTTAGCGATACCGTCTGCCCACGAGAGCGCCGTAGACGCGTGGGAGTTCTCTATGACGTCATGAGGGCTCTCGGAACGACTCGGGTACCCAGAGACACCTCCGCGCTGGCGAAGCAGGTCGAAACCATCTGCCCGACCAGTGAGGATTTTATGAACATACGCTTGGTGACCGGTATCAAAGAGCACGGTGTCTTTCGGGGAATCAAAAATGCGATGGATCGCGATCGTAAGTTCAACCACGCCTAAGTTCGGTCCGAGATGGCCACCGCTCTTGCTCACGGACGCGATCAGGAAATCACGAATCTCACTTGCTAGCCGATTGCTCTCTTCAAAATCCAGCGAACGAAGCGTGCTCAATCCATCTGGAGCTTTCAGAGCAGCCATGATCTCGGCGCCACTTCTCCCGCTCATGCCCTCAGTCTAAGCGCCCGGAAGAATTAAAGCGCGCTCGAGTGCCTCCAGAACCAACGTGACCTCGCGCTCACGCGAGACAAAATGCGCACCCTCGCGTTCGAGCATCGAGATGGCCTCCTCAATGGCTGGTGGTGGCATAAAGGCTTTCTCTTCCACTCGAACGCGCGACCAGGCCGCTCGTGCTTGCGCGAGTGAGCCTTGAACTGAAGCCAACGCGAGCCTTGCCAAGAGCACAGGGTACTTTCGAAGCACCGCGTGGGTGCGATATTCACCGGGGAGAATGTCGAGCAACCATTTCGTTGACTCTTCAATCCATTCGTCGCTTCCGGGCGCCCTTAAGTCTGCTGGCCAGCCAGGAGGTGCGCCGCGCATCGAACCCCTTCCAGGTCAGGCAATTAATTGAGGAGTGAACGCAAGACGTACTGCATGATGCCGCCATG
>CAIMVH010000074.1 GCA_903844855.1 uncultured Actinomycetes bacterium
CGATCTTGCTCTTATGGAACATCGTCGACTCGGCCGCTCAGGCTTGTATGTATCGGAAATTTCTTACGGCAACTGGATCACTCACGGCAGTCAGGTAGAAGCCGAAGCTGCCGTTGCTTGTGTGAAGGAAGCACTCAACCTTGGTATTACCACCTTTGATACAGCCGATGTGTATGCCGGCACTAGAGCCGAAGTAGTGCTGGCGGCAGCGCTTAAAGGCGTGAAGCGCGAGTCCTATGAACTCTTTACGAAAACGTACTGGCCGATTGGTACCGGAAAGAACGACCGTGGCCTTTCGCGTAAACACATCATGGAAGCTTGCGACGGATCTCTTCGGCGTTTGAAAACAGATCACATTGACCTCTACCAAGCGCATCGCTTCGATTACGAAACGCCTTTGGAAGAAACCTTGCGTGCCTTTGATGATCTGATTCGTCAAGGGAAAGTCATTTACATCGGATTTAGCGAATGGAGCGCTTCTCAGATTAGCGATGCACTCAAGATTGCACGCGAGATGGGCTTCGACCGATTTGTTTCATCGCAGCCGCAGTACTCCATGCTCTGGCGAGTTCCAGAAACTGAAGTAATTCCGCTCTGTATTGAAGAGGGGATTGGGCAAATCGTTTGGTCTCCCATTGCTCAGGGCGTCTTGAGTGGAAAATATCTGCCGGGTAAGAAGGCGCCGGCCGGGTCGCGCGCCACCGACAAGAAGGGCGGCGCGAATATGATTTCGCGTTGGATGAATGACGACGTGCTTACTGCGGTTCAAAATCTTGCGCCAATCGCGAAAGAGTCTGGCTTAACCATGTCGCAACTCGCGATTGCTTGGGTATTGCAGAATCCCAATGTTTCAAGCGCGATTGTTGGGGCATCCAAGCCAAAGCAATTGAGAGAGAATGTGAAAGCGGCCGGAGTAGTGCTCGAACCTGCCGTAATGAAAGCAATCGATCTCGCTCTTGGGACACTTCCGACTCGGGATGCGGCATTGACGGTCAGCCCAAATCCTCGTCCTTAGTTCGGTTTCTAGATCCGTTATTAGATCGGCTTTTAGATCTTGGTACCCCTGGCGATCATTGCTGGTGGGGTGCGCAGCCGTCGAAGTTGCGTAGAGCGCAACCACGCGTAGAGCGTGATTCCTTTGAGAGATGCGTCAGGGAAACGCTCACTCGCTACTTTCTTGATCCGTCTTGCAAGTAGCGCGCCATCAACGATGACTCCTAGGAGTACCGCATAGAGAAAGAGGCTGGCGTAGACCTGCATTGCACGAAAGGACGAGAGCGCAAGCACGATCAAAACCACAGGTAGGAAATATTCGCCGACCGAGCGGCGAGTATCGACCATGTCGCGGGCTAGTTTACGTACGGGGCCTTTATCTCTGGGTGGCATGGCGCGCTCATCGCCGCGCAGGTAGGCGGCGCGTTGTGCCATACGTTCAATCTTCGTTTGATCGCGGGCAGCCTTGCGCGCTTCCTTCGAGTTGGCAGGAGCAATCGAGCTTTTCTTGCGCTTTGCCTCTACTTCACTCCGCTTTGGCGTAGGGCGGCCTTTGCCAGTGGGCATCTCTTCAGTCATGTGGACCTTCCTTTGTTGAAGCGTGTGAGTTATTAGGCAAGTGAGAGCATACGGTCAAGAGCCGTACGGGCTTCTTTTGAAGTGATGGGGTCTACCGTAATTTGATTGACGACGCGTCCCAAAACGAGCGCTTCCATCGCCCCTACGAGGTGGGGGAGATCGATCCGATTCATGGTGGAGCAGTAGCACACGCTCTTGTCGAGAAAATGGATGTTCTTATCTGGATGCGCATGAGCTAAACGTTTCACCAAGTTAAGTTCGGTACCGATAGCCCATGAAGATCCGGAGGGAGCTCCTTCGATAATCTTGATGATACGTTCGGTCGAGCCCACGTAATCGGCGGCTTCGGCGACCTCGTATGGACATTCGGGGTGTACCAAAATATTCACATCCGGTATGCGGTCTCGAATTTCATTGACACTTGCCAATGTGAATCGGCCATGAACTGAGCAGTGACCCTTCCAGAGCAACATCTTTGCTGCCGCAATCTCGGCATCCGTTAAACCACCCTGTGGCTTCCACGGGTCAAATATTGCGCAGTCAGCTAAAGAAAATCCCATTTCGCGCACTGCGGTGTTGCGCCCTAAATGCTGATCCGGCAAGAAGAGTACTTTTTCGCCTCGATCAAAAGCCCATTTAAGTGCGCTTTTCGCATTAGATGAAGTACACACTGTTCCTTCATTGCGACCAGTAAATGCCTTGATCGCAGCTGAAGAATTCATGTAAGTAACAGGAATGGTTTTCTCTGCAACGTTTAATGCTGCAAGCGCATCCCACGCGTTTTCAACTTGTGCGTGCGTTGCCATATCGGCCATCGAACAACCTGCTGCGAGGTCGGGCAGAATCACTTTTTGCGCATCGCTCGTGAGAATGTCTGCGCTCTCGGCCATGAAGTGCACGCCGCAGAAGATAATGAATTCACTCTCGGGGCGTCCGGCGGCAGCTTGGGCAAGTTTGAATGAGTCTCCGGTGACATCTGCGAAGGCGATGACTTCGTCACGCTGGTAGTGATGGCCCAAGATGTAGGCGCGTTCTCCGAGGGCTGCTCGCGCGATGTGAGCTCGCTGGACCAATTCCGCATCGCTGACTGGCGGCAAGTCGCCAGGGCATGAGACGCCCCGTTCGCTTCCGAGGTCGATGCCGGCGCCGAGAAAGAGCAGATCTGCCATTTGCTCATCATGGCAGAAAATTGCAGGCATGCCAGAGTTGCGTTGCCGCCAGGTCGCTGTGATGGTGGTGACGTGAAGATTTTGGTGGCACCGGATTCGTATGGAACCACGATGAGCGCTGGGGATGCGGCGGCGATCATCGCCTCTACGTGGGCGGCCGAAGCTCCCGCAGATGAGGTGCGCACCTTGCCGCTTTCCGATGGTGGACCTGGTTTTCTTGATGTGCTTGCGGGCAGCGATGGCTTATGTGAACCCCTCGTTGCCCGCGATGCCAGGGGTAACGCGCAACCGGTTCGAGTGCTCTTTCAGGATGGCAGTTCTTATGTGGAGAGCGCTGAAATCATAGGTCGCGGAAGTTACCCAGAATCTTCTGATCTTGTACGCACTGGAAGTAGTTACGGTGTCGGGGAAGCGCTCCGCTTTGCGCTCTCAAAATCACGTCGAGTAGTTCTCGGACTGGGTGGTACCGCGATTAATGATGGGGGCGCTGGGCTGCTGGCGGCGCTGGGGGCGACCGCTAATGTGCCGCTCGATCAGGGCGGAATGGGGCTATTAGGAATCGCCGCACTTGATATTTCGCACGCACTTGATGTGGTGGCCGGGTGCGAGATTGTGATAGCCACCGACGTAGATAACCCACTCACCGGCCCACAGGGCGCTACTGAAATGTATGGACCCCAAAAAGGAGCCACGCCAGCTGATGTGCGTGAGTTGGAAGCGTCTTTGTTGGCCTATCAGGCAGCGCTCATGGCAGCGACAAGCCATGAGTGCGTGGGTGCTGGTGCTGGCGCCGCGGGCGGGTTAGGCGCGGCCCTCATGGCCCTCGGCGGTCGACGGGTCTCCGGCATAGAAGAGGTGGCGCGCCAGGTGAATCTGGCTGGTGCCGTGGAGTGGGCTGACCTAGTGGTGACGGGCGAAGGCTCCTTCGACTGGCAATCGCTCCGCGGGAAGGTCGTCTCGGGGGTCGCCTTTCATGCCATGAGGCTGGGAAAGCCCACCATCGTGCTGGCTGGGCAGGTCCACTGCGGTCGGCGCGAGTACACCGGTATCGGAATTGAATCGGCATATGCGATGGCCGAGACTCCGGCTGAGATCGCCGATTCGATGGCCAACCCTAAGATTTCTCTTGCAGCCTTGACGAAACGGGTTTCGAGGACGTGGAGTAGTTAGATAGCAGGTAGTATGGAATGGAATCTTAAAGATCATTGTTCAATGAAGTGCACAGAAATGACGAGTAAGGGAGAGAGATATGTCCGAGGCAACGACTACTGATGTGAGCCCTGATTTAGGCACTGAGTTGTTAGGTATCTTGCTCACTGATCACGCTGCCAGCAAAGTGGCTGGACTGCTTGAACAAGAGGGCCGTACCGACCTTAGCCTTCGAATCTCCGTTCAACCTGGTGGATGCTCTGGCATGCGCTACCAACTCTATTTCGATGATCGTACGCTCGATGGCGATGTGGTTCGCGAATTTGGCGCCGTCAAGGTGGTTACTGACCGCATGAGCGCTCCTTACTTGATGGGTGCCTCTATCGATCACGTCGACACCATTGAGAAGCAAGGCTTCACAATTGATAATCCAAACGCTCAAGGCAGTTGCGCCTGCGGAGATTCCTTCCACTAAGGGAGTAACTTCCTGCTGGTGAAGATTGCCGTTGCAGGATCAGTAGCAACTGACCACCTCATGACCTTTCCGGGTCGTTTTCGTGACTCCTTTGTTGAAGGCTCACTCGATAACGTCTCCCTCTCTTTCCTGGTCGACGGGCTGGTAGTGCGACGCGGTGGATGTGCCGCCAATATTGCGTTTGGGCTAGGAGCCCTCGGCCTTGAGCCCATCTTGGTGGCGGCAGTTGGTATTGATTTTGCTGATTACAACTCCTGGCTCACCAGACATAACGTCAATACCGAACACGTATTCACCTCTCAAGAACAGCACACTGCGCGTTTTCTCTGCACCACTGATGTGGAGTTAAATCAGATCGCCTCGTTTTATCCAGGTGCGATGAGCGAAGCACGGATGATTGAACTTGGAGTTGTTCATGCAGCGGTAGGTGGTGTGGATATGGTGATCATTACGCCAGATGACCCGGACGCCATGCTTAACCATACGGCCGCCGCTCGCAGCCTAGGAATTCCATTTGCCGCTGACCCTTCGCAACAGATGGCCCGCATGGATGGCGAACAAATTAAGCGATTGATTGATGGTGCGGAGTACCTCTTCACGAACGAATATGAAAAGGCTTTGACGGAACAGAAGACTGGGTGGAGCAGTGAGGAAGTACTAGAACGAGTAAAGGTGCGGATCACCACGCACGGAGCTAAGGGTTGCGTTATTGAGCGTAGAGGAGCTCCCGTGCTCACGGTTCCAGTTGCAAAAGAGCATTCTAAAATTGATCCCACCGGCGTGGGGGATGCTTTCCGATCGGGGTTCTTGGCGGCTCTAGCCTGGGGCCTGGGTGATGAACGTTGCGCGCAAGTGGGCGCAATGATCGCCACTTACGTTCTCGAGCATCAAGGAACACAGGAGTATCGATTCACAGATCGTGAATTTATAATCCGGCTTCGTGATTCATTCGGCGATGCTTCGGCTGATGAAGTTGCTCCCCACTTGCACTCGCCATTTGGTAAGTAATTCAGAAACCTTCTGGTAATCCGTTCGTTAAATCTTGAGTTGTTTCTCTGCGTACCAAGAATCGTTTCCCATTCCCAATCTCTTCTTCGGCGAGAAAAGTGTGTCCCGTCATGCGCGCCCAGGCATGTACGTCGGGCCCGGCTGCCGGATCATCAGATGTCATCGCAATCGTTTCGCCGATAGGGATCTCCAATATTCGGCGAGCTAGTGCGAGTACGGGAAGCGGACAACGCAACCCGGAAGTATCAATTTCCAGCGCAGGGGTACTCATGTTTGTCGTACTCCTTCAACGATGCGGGGCAGGACATCTAAAAAGCGAGCCAAGGAATCGGCGGGTTCGTCGTAGGGGATTACAAGACGTACGTTTCCATGGGTGAGGCGACCTGTTGCGACCAACACGTGACTAGGTTCAAGATTCGTTGACATGCATGCCGATCCCGATGCAACCACGAAGCCCTCTTTGGCAAAAGCGCGCACCAACTCTTCCCCTTGCGCATAAAGGACAGAGAAAGTAATGATGTGGGGGATGCCCGCTGGATCGCCAGCTACATCTATATGAGCGACATTTGCACATGTGGCGCGCAGATCACGATTAAATGTAGATATTCTTTCGAAATTTTGCTTGGCCACGGACTCATAGGTCCGTAGAGCGGCTGCTGCTTCCACTACTAATCGCTCTTCAACATGTAATTGCCCGTAGCGGGGTGAGAGCGTGGGAAGCGGGTCACTCCAACGTGTGCGGGATTTGAGCGCCAGTATTCCCAAAGTGGGACCACCGAAGGCGCGCGCGTCGATCGAGGCGAGGTCCCAGCCTGTGGGAGCAGGCAAGACCCCCAATCCATAGCTCAAGTCGCTATGAAGGAGGCCCTGACTCTGGTGAATGCGGGCCGCCCAGGCATCAATCTCCTGGATGTTCCCGATCTCGCCGTTGACCCAGCCCAGGGAGTAGGTATTGGCCTTAATCGCACTTTCGAGGAGGTGACCGCTGGGGGAGACGGGCAAGGTTTCGCTCGCCTGAGCAAGGAGTTCAGCGCGCTCCACGGCGCTTACCAGGCGTGGCTGAGGGGGCAGACCAGCCAAAGCGAGAGTATGTGCCATCGGCCCATCTCCCACAAAGTAGAGCTCCTGAGGGGAAATGCCGAGGTGGGTGGCGATTTCCTGGCAGGCAAGTCCAAGCGAGGAAGTTGCTGTGGAGGGGCTCTGAGCTTCGAAGAGATTGCCGCCTGCTGTAAAACGTCCAGGTGCGCCATTCATGTGAGACACGCTACTCCGAACCACCGCGCCATGTGTACGCGTAAACCTATATCCTTTGAGCGTGAGAAACCGCCCATATTTATCAACTGCGATGCTGATCGCCCCTATCGCCTTGTTGCTCACTGGGTGCTCGGCTGCTGAGCTTCCGCGTCTTGGGTTGCCTGAGGCGGTCTCAGATAACGGCCATCGAATACTTTCGCTTTGGCAAGGTTCGTGGGTTGCCGCACTCATCGTCGGTGCATTCGTGTGGGGACTCATTATTTGGTCGGTAATTTTCCATCGTCGCCGAGGTGAGAAAATTCCTGCGCAGATGAAGTACAACGTGCCTATTGAAATTCTTTATACGGTTGTCCCCTTCCTCATCGTTGCAGTGCTCTTCTTCTTCACTGCTCGTGACGAATCTGAGCTCATCAAGATTTCGCCTAAGGGCACTCCGGTGCACGTGATTCACGTCAACGGGATCCGCTGGTCGTGGCAATTCACCTACGAGGATTTGCCGGCAAATACCGTGGTCACTGGAACGCCAGAGAATGCACCCACGCTTTATTTACCGCAAGGTGAGCGCGTCCGTTTCGATCTCACGACAACAGACGTTAACCACTCTTTCTGGATCCCTGCATTCATGATGAAAATGGACTTGATCGCAGGACGTATGAATCAATTTGAAGTCACTCCAGAAAAATTGGGAACCTACGCTGGAAAGTGCGCCGAACTTTGCGGACGCGATCATTCGCTGATGCTGTTTAAGGTAAAGGTTGTGCCAGCCGCCGAGTACAAGCAAATGGTTAATACTTTGAAGGAGAGTGCGGCATGACCACATTCGCAGAGCCTCCAGTCCGCTCAGGCTCCAGGATGGCCCCTCCGCGACGCGAGCCTCGCGGTCGCACAATATTGAAGCTACTTACCACGACCGACCACAAGGTCATCGGGTATATGTATCTGACGACGTCCTTTGCATGGTTCCTCATCGCTGGAGTCATGGCGCTCTTGCTCCGCACCGAACTCGCACAACCTGGTTTGCAATTTCTCTCTAATGAGCAGTACAACCAGATTTTTACGATGCACGGAACCATCATGTTGCTGATGTTTGCCACACCACTCTTCGTTGGCTTTGCTAACGTCATCATGCCGTTACAAATCGGCACTGCAGATGTGGCTTTTCCTCGCTTGAACATGCTTAGCTACTGGTTTTATCTCTTCGGTGGTCTTATGGCGGCGGCCGGATTCTTTACACCAGGTGGTTCCGCATCATTTGGCTGGACGGCTTACGCACCACTTTCTAGCGTCGAGTATTCACCTGGATTGGGTAGCGATCTCTGGATCGTGGGACTGGCCATCGGTGGTGTAGGCACCATTCTCGGTGGCGTCAACTTCGTTACCACCATTTTTGTGATGCGCGCCCCTGGTATGACCATGTTCCGGATGTCAATCTTCTCGTGGAACGTCTTGCTCACCTCCATTCTTGTTCTCCTTGCATTCCCGCCACTAGCCGCTGCACTTTTCGCTCTTGAGTCAGATCGTAGATTTGGCACCCACATCTTTGATCCGGCAAACGGCGGAGCTATGCTCTGGCAACACGTCTTCTGGTTCTTCGGTCACCCAGAGGTATACATTCTTGCGCTTCCATTTTTTGGCATCGCTACTGAAATCCTTCCGGTATTTAGTCGCAAACCACTCTTTGGGTACAAAGGATTAGTTGCTGCCACTATTTCCATCGCGGCACTCTCGGTGGCGGTATGGGCGCACCATATGTACGTGACTGGTGCAGTCTTACTTCCGTTCTTCTCGTTTATGACCTTCCTTATCGGCGTTCCCACCGGTGTGAAGTTCTTTAACTGGATAGGAACGATGTGGCGTGGGTCCATTTCGTTTGAGACTCCGATGCTCTGGACAATTGGATTCCTAGTCACCTTCCTCTTCGGCGGTTTAACAGGCATTATCTTGGCGAGCCCACCGCTCGACTTCCCTGTTTCAGATTCCTACTTTGTTGTTGCACACTTCCATTACGTACTCTTCGGCACTGTCGTCTTCGCAATGTTTGGTGGGTTCTACTTCTGGTGGCCGAAGATGACCGGGCGCATGCTCAACGAACGACTAGGCAAGATTCACTTTTGGACGCTTTTTGTAGGTTTCCACACCACATTCTTGATTCAGCACTGGATGGGCACGGTGGGCATGCCTCGGCGATACGCGGATTATTTACAGACAGATGGATTCACGGGGATGAATATGGTTTCCACCGTGGGAGCTTTTATCCTTGGGCTTTCCATGATTCCGTTCTTCATGAATGTGTGGATCACTCGCAATGCTCCTTTGGTCACAGAAGACGATCCGTGGGGCTATGGCGCTTCTCTCGAATGGGCTACTTCGTGCCCACCACCGCGCCACAACTTCCACAGTCTGCCTCGAATTCGCTCTGAGCGTCCCGCCTTTGATCTCCATTATCCGCATCTGGCCTCGGTAGGACCCCATGATGATACGGACGTAGCGGTGAATAATATGAAGGGAGAGAACCACTCGTGAAGTTCGCCTGGAAATTCTTCCTGGGACTCACATTTTTCTATGCAGCACTGACAGTCGTCTATGCATGGTTATCTCACGAAGTCGTTGGTATCACGGCTCTCGCGCTGAGTACCGGTCTATCGCTCATCATCGGGTTCTACTTTTGGTTTACTGACCGACGCCTCGGTGCTCAACCGCAAGATCGTTTGCAAGCCGAGATTTACGAGGGCGCTGGGGAACTGGGCTTCTTCAGCCCAGGTTCGTGGTGGCCGCTCCCGGTAGCTGGGTCCACCATCGTTGTAGGTCTCGGGCTGATTCTAGGTTGGTGGCTCACCATGATCGGTGTAGGCCTACTCCTCATCACGGTGGTGGGATTTACCATGGAGTACTCACGACCCGGTCACGGGCCTCATTAATCCTTGGATTATTTTAGAATTGAATTGATCTGCGCTAAGTGATCGAGCGGATGAGCCAAATAATTTGTGAGCCACTGTGAGACGGTGTACTTGCCGTACTCTGAGTGCGTTCCTTCATTTTTCAGGTCTTCTTCTGTAAGTCGTTGGATGAGTGAGTAAGAAGAGGCGCGCACTGCCCGAAATATTGCAAGCGATTCCTCAATGTCAAGAGTCGCATATGCAAGAGTTGAATCATGAGCCCAGATGCCCTCGTCGTAGCCTTGAATAAGAGTTCCAGGTTCGGCTACCAACCGGCGAAGCCTCAAATAAGAGTTGGTTTCGCTATCCGTGACATGGTGAATGACCATTCGAGGAGTCCACGGGTCTTCGCCGCTCTTCTTATCAAGATCTAATGTCGAGAGAGAGACGGCAACATCAGAAAAAGCGAGGGTTGCCTGGCGGTAGGACTCCGCAATTTCATAGGTCATAACGATCGCAGGTCTGCCGGAACATCCACACTGTGGGCGGTCAGTGCCTCAAGGGTGGTGTGTGCCAAAGCGCCTTCACTCGTGGCGGCAAGTACTACGCCGCACGCGCGTCCAGCAAGGAATGCTTGATGCCATCTCGGGGCGCACACCGCCCAACGATCTCCGGGGACGAGGCCGGGGAAGCCATATTGGGGGAGTGGAGTAGTGAGATCGTTGCCTACCTCGCGTTGGTGTTCTAGAAAATCTCGAGAGAGGACCGCTGCTACCGTGTGTGAACCAAGATCATCTGATGATGCCCGGGCATAACCATCTCGAAACCATCCAGTAATTGGTTCGAGTGAACAGAGTTCAAGTTCCCCACCCAAGACATTGCGTTCGAAACTCATAGGACGTCAGTGGTGACCATCTTCGAGCTCGAGAAGATCCTTCTCGGTGGGCTTCTGTACTTGTTCGCCGTACATGCCACGTGAGAGGCGAGCGCGAATCTTCTCTTTCACAGATCCGGGCCGTGCGACACCATGGGCATCCTCAAGCTGAAGCTCTACAACTTCTGGTTGCTCATGGTTGGTGAGTGAATAGCGTGCATATTGATCGATGGGTTCATGCACTTCGATGAACTCGCCGCTAGGAAGCATCACTAGGCGACCGCTCTCGCGACCATGAAGGACGGTATCCCGATCCTTATGTTGCAGACCGAGGCAGATTCGCTTAGTCACAAAATATGCGATCGGAGGTAACACAAAGACTCCGATGCGCGAGAACCACATAATCTGATTGATGGAGAGATCAAAGGTGATTGCCAGAAGGTCATTTCCTCCGTTGATCAAGGTGACCATGGTGAAAGTGAGTGCCATAGCGCCGACCGCGGTGCGAGTGGGTGCGTTGCGAGGGCGTTCAAGGAGATGGTGTTCCCGCTTGTCGCCGGTGACCCAGGATTCTATGAATGGCCAGAGCGCAAGCCCAGTGAACATAATTCCAGGAACAATCAAGCCTGGAATCAGAATGTTCCAGGACACGGTATGACCGAATGCGTGAGTCTCCCAGTTAGGAGCCATTCGAACCAAACCATCAAGCCAGCCCATGTACCAGTCTGGTTGTGAACCAGCAGAGATCTGAGATGGGTTGTAGGGACCGTAGAGCCAGATCGGGTTGATGGAAGCAACTGCACCCAAGAAAGTGGTGATTCCAAAGACAATGAAGAAGAAGCCGCCAGCCTTGGCCATGTACACCGGCAACAGCGGAAAACCCACGACATTCTTTTCTGTGCGGCCGGGACCGGGGTATTGGGTGTGCTTCTGGAACCAGACCAGGAGTACGTGAGCGGTGATAAGGGCAAGAATGATTCCCGGCACAAGTAACACGTGAATGGTGTAAATACGGGAGATAAAAATTGTTCCAGGAAATCCTCCGCCAAAGAGAAAAAACGCTACATAGGTGCCGACGAGCGGAACGGCTTGAATAATTGCTTCGGCGATACGAATGCCGGTGCCCGAAAGAAGATCGTCTGGGAGTGAATAACCCAAGAAGCCTTCAACGATGCCGAGGGTAAGTAAGCCAACGCCGATGATCCAGTTAAACTCACGAGGTTTTCTGTACGCTCCAGTGAAGAAGACGCGCATCATGTGTACCACCATGGCTGCAAGGAAAATAAGTGCTGACCAGTGATGGACTTGGCGCATCAACATGCCACCGCGTACGTCGAAAGACATATCAACAGTGGATGCATATGCCTGCGACATCGAAAGACCACTGAGGGGCGCGTAATTTCCTTGGTAAATAATTTCTTCTTGCGAAGGCACGAAAAAGAAGGTGAGGAAGGTGCCGGAAAGAAGCAAGATGACGAAGGAGTACATCGCCACTTCTCCGAGCATGAATGACCAATGGTCGGGGAATACCTTGCCGAGGTTCTTCTTCAGAGCCCGTCCGGCCCCCGTGCGTTCGTCTACGAAGTTAGCAACGCTCCCACCGATACGCTTGCCTGTTGTCATGATGAACGCTCCCAAAAGCTAGGTCCGACAGGTTCCGTAAAGCCTTGCTTGGCGATCAGGTATCCCTCTGAATCGACCGTAATTGCCAATTGTGGAAGTGGGCGGGCGGCTGGCCCGAAGATCACTTGTGCGCCCGTTTCAACATCGAAAGTTGATTGATGGCATGGACAGAGCAAATGGTGAGTTTGTTGTTCATAGAGTCCAACAGCGCACCCCATGTGTGAACAAATTTTCGAGAAGGCGATGATGCCTTCGTGAACCCAATCTTTGCGGTCCGCCGGGAGATTGAAGTCCTCTGGGCGAAGACGCACAAGGATCACCGGGTCCTTCACCATGTCATTAAGAGTGAGCTCGCTACCCTCGGGCATCTCGGGAAGAATGTGTGCCACTGCGCCGACTTGTATATCACTGGCTTTCAATGGCTTTCCGTCTGGATCAGTGACGAGCCTTCGGCCAGCCTCCCAGTTAGTGGTTTCTAATTGTTTGCCAGGAAGAGGTCCCAAATCTCTCAGCAAAAGAATCGGGGTGAGAGTAACTAAGCCCATTGATCCAAGAAGCGTTCGCTTGATGAGAGAGCGACGTCCCAGACCAGCAGCCTCTGCCCCCTCGCGAAAGACTTCGATAACTCCTTGGCGATCTTCATCACTTGAACGGAGCTCATGACGGTCCTGAATTACTTCGTGATCTGGCATCAACGTTTTAGCCCAATGCACAGCGCCCGCGCCGATGAGAAAGAGTGAAAGTGCCAAGGTCATTCCAAGAGCAAGTTGCTGTGCCTGCGTAGAGCCGAAGAGTGGGATAAAAATGAAGGCATCTTTTTCAATGCCCACAAAGGAAGCGACAAATGCAACGGTGCTCACCGCCGAAAGCGCAAAGAGGATGGCTACTTGCCGCTCCGCCTTCTTTGCAGCTCGCGGTTCAGTGTCGGCCCGGCGGTAAACATGGGGTGGAAGACCCGGATCAGCCAATGGAGAGAGCGCTGTTGAACTCTGATGACCCGAACTCTCGTGTCCGCTATGTGTATCGCTCATTTAGATTTCGCTCCTAGCCAAACAGAAACTCCAATAAGTAAACCAAGTCCCAGTACCCACGCGACTAGACCTTCAGTAACGGGACCCACTTTGCCGAGCGAGAATCCGCCTTGACCCTTTTCCGCTTCGATTCCCTTAAGGAACTTAATCATGGAAAGTTTTTGTTGTGGGGTGATGGCTCGATCACCAAAGACTGGCATTGATTGTGGCCCAGTAAGCATCGCTTCATACATCGTCTTTACTTCCACTCCCATCAAGGAAGGCGCATACTTTCCTTGAGTAAGTGCTCCACCTTGGCCTGCGTAGTTGTGACACATCGCGCAGTTAGTGCGGAAAAGCTCTCCACCTTCGGCGATGTTTCCATCGCGCTCGTAATTCAACTGTGCCGCATTAGGTATTGCTGGCCCTGTGGAAAGGCTAGCAACGTAGGCAGCCAACGCGGCGGTCTCTTCTGCGTTGTACACCGGCTTCTTGCGCATTGCCTGCACGCCAGTATTGGCCAGCGGCATGCGACCTGTGCCTACCTGAAAGTCAACAGAGGCTGCACCGACCCCAAGAAGTGTGGGCGCATCGCTTGCTCCTTCGGCGTTAATGCCATGGCATGAGGAGCAGCCCTTGAGGAAAATCTGACGACCCTCTTCCACTACTTGGCTGCGCGCATTAGTTGCGACCGCCGCATTCGATGGTGAGAGCAGCGTGTATCCAAACCCGATAGCAAGAAGGGCAATACCGAGCACGAGGAAGTGCGCGATGGGATGCCGGCGATGACGCAGAATCTTTTTCACTCGTAGCCTTACTTGATGAGGTAGATAGTGGCGAACAGTCCGATCCAAACAATGTCAACAAAGTGCCAGTAATAAGAGACCACGATTGCCGAGGTAGCTTGTGAGTGGCCGAATCGTCGAGCTTTGAAAGTGCGTGCAAGGAGAATCAGGAAGGCGATAAGTCCGCCCGTTACATGGAGGCCGTGGAAGCCAGTTGTCAGATAGAAGACCGAGCTATAGGCGTTCGTGGCGAAAGAGAGACCCTCTGCGACCAAGTTTGCATATTCGTAGATCTGTCCACCGACGAAGAAGGCACCCATCAAAAATGTAAGTGCGAACCACTCTGTCAATCCCCATTTACGAAAATCTAACGCGCTACCTGTGCGCCGCAATTGGAAGCGTTCCGCGGCGAAAACGCCGAATTGGCAGGTCACTGAAGAGAGCACAAGGATTGTGGTGTTGAGAGTAGAGAAGGGGATATTGAGCATCTCTGTTGACTCAAGCCAGACTTTCGGACCCTGAACTGAACGCGCGGTGAAGTACATCGCAAAGAGCGCTGCAAAGAACATCAATTCACTAGAGAGCCAGACGATCGTTCCCACGGCAACGAGGTTCGGACGGTTGGTCGCAGCGGTGCCGGTCTCTGAGTCTTCAAGGGTGCTAGTCACACGTAAATTATGGTGGATAAAGCCACAAAAAGCGCGCCGCGGGAGCGTTCTTGGTGAGGTGAACCAGGTCACTACATGCCCGCCTGAAATCCGTCTGGGAGAGGGATAAGATGTGCGGGTGGCCCACACTCATTCAGATGTGCTCGCTGGCACTGCTTCGACAGCACCTACGGGCGTTACTCGAGTACTGATCTACAGCGATGATTCCACCGTTCGTGCCCAGATCATTGCCGGTCTAGGCCGGCGAATATCGGTTGATTTGCCGCCCGTAGAAGCCTTCGAAGTGGCTACCGGGCCAGCCCTATTGGCCGCTATGGAAGAGGCCACCAAAGCCACACTGAAGGGCAAAAAAGGCTTTGACCTGCTCATTTTAGATGGCGAAGCGGTCCCCGAGGGCGGCATGGGCCTCGCCCGACAGATTAAAGACGAATTCTTTAACTCTCCACCCATTCTCCTGGTGGTCGGACGCCCTGACGATGCCTGGCTAGCCACCTGGTCGCGCGCCGAAGGGTATCTGCCTCATCCCATAGATCCCTTTGCCCTGGTTGCGCTGGCAGCCAAAATCCTGGCTTAACTACCCGACTCTCCCAAAGCTATCCGACTCCGCAGGGGGATCGGACGCCCATCGTGGCCACCACCTGTGGGCTTGACCGCAGGGATGGCCAACTCGAGGGCCTCTAGAGCATGGCGGTGGGCTTGTGCGCCTCGCGCCGGGGCAGACCATTGGCCCAAAACTTCAACGAGTCGAAGCCCAGGGGTCTCCACATAACGCAGCAGTCTCTCGACTTCCTCGTGTGATGAAGCCGGCAAGATGCGCTCGCGGGGGGAGACCGGATCACTGAGTAGCAAGAGCGAATCGATGGTCAGTTGCGGTGCATATCCAGGATCTCCGATGAGTGCGCCGGCAAAACGGCCGTATCTGATGCAGGTGAATTCCCATCCGCCATCAGAGGTAGGTAGCGCGGTGATGATTTGAGGCAACTCTACGAAAGCTCGAAGTCTTTCGGCCCTTGAAGATGCTCGCAGGAATGAGGTGAGTCGGTTGCGAACTTCGATGGCCTCCTCGAATCTTTCCTCGATGGCTAATTCACGCATGCGAATATTTGCGCGATCCACCACTAAAGAGGCGTCGAGTGTGAAGAGGTGGCGAGCGACATCAACGATAGCTTCGTAATCTTCAGCGGATTGATCGTCGATGCATGGGGCGCCACATTTGCCCATACCGGCAAGTGCGCACGCGCTCGACTTTTTCTGGCTAGCAATAGTGATGCGAGGAGTGCATTGTCGAATAGGAAGCACTTCATACACACATTCAATAGCCAACTGTGCATCGCCTCTAGAGGAGAAGGGGCCAATCCATTCGTCGTCAATCTTTTCAATTCCTCGAGCGATCGTAAGGCGAGGGAAGCGCTCGCGAGTTAAATGGACCCAATGAGATTTACTCTGATGCTTGGAACGCCGATTGATGCGCGGTTGGAACTCTTCGATGAGACGAAGCTCTAAGACGCTCGCTTCGAGGGGCGTTCGACAGATAATCGTTTCGACGCTTTCTGCAATGGCAATCATGTCGATAATGCGCCGTCGTTGCTCTGATGCGGTGAAGTATGAGCGCACTCTGTTACGTAAATTGTTTGAAACTCCCACGTACAGAGGAACTCCCTCAATATCCTTGAAGATATATACCCCACACGTTGAAGGAATGTCTTCTGCGAGATATTTTTTCTTCTTTTGCGCAGGTGTGATGCGATGGGAAAAGGCGCGCAAGTCAGGCAAGGTAGAAACGCCAAGATTGCCTAATCTTGAAATGAGCCCATGCAGTACATCGACAGTTGCTCGTGCATCATCGAGCGCTCGATGGTTTGGCGTAGTGGTGGCACCGAAGAAAGGCGCGAGAGTGCCGAGCTTGCAATCCTTCACTTCGTCTTTGCTTAGAATAGTGCGCGCCAACTTTGCTGTATCTAGAGTTTCGTAATTTGGCCACTCAATCTTCAACTGCGCACACGCCGCTTTAAGAAATCCGATATCGAAGGGCGCATTATGGGCCACGAGCACTGCGTTGTCGGAGTTATCGCAGAATTCGAGAAAAGCCGGTAGTGCACTTTCAATGCCTGGCGCTAAGGCAACCATTGAGTCAGTAATGCCGGTGAGGACTGTGATGAAGACCGGAATCGGTCCACCTGGATTAACAAAAGTACGGAATTCCCCAAGAACTTCACCTGATCGCACTTTTACTGCACCGATTTCGGTAATCGCTGAAGTGGCTGGCGATCCGCCAGTGGTTTCTAAGTCGACAACAATAAACGTGGTGTCATGAAGAGGTCGACCAAGATCTTGAAGCGAAAGTTGATCACTCACTGCGTGCTCTGCGTCTATTACGGATTTTGATGATAAGCGAAAGAATTGCCAGTAGGGCTAGCAGCGAAATGATGGCGATGATGATGACATAAACCTCGGTGGGCACGTCTCTTGCAACGGCCAAGATATAGAGATCGGGAATAAGGAAGGTGATTGCGGCGAGGACGCCCCAGGATTTTGCTCGAGAGAATTCTCGATCGATCACTGACGTTACCAAGCGAGCAGTCGCGACTGCATATGGCCACGATGATGTGACATCTAGCGCTAAATAAATCCACGGATTGACGCCATATTGACCAAGGGCCTTCCAGACCACAATTGCACGACCAGCTCCGTAGGCGATCACCAAGATGACCCAGAGTCGTTCAACGAGGCGGCGTGTGGCGACTCTCGAATTGGCGGGCGTCATAACCTGAGCCTACGGCGAGCCACCGACTCCCGGGATAAGGTGACCCTCATGGCGCTATCTCAGACCCATCACCTGCGTAGGGCGGGGCTGGCTATTCATGCGCTGACTGCAAGCGGTGCAGCGGCTGGATTACTCGCCTTGCAGGCCACCATCGATGGTCACATTCGCGCTGCACTTCTCTGGTTAATTGTCTGCCAAGTGCTAGACGGCATCGATGGTCCCATTGCCCGGAAGCTGGCCGTCACCGATCATGCCCCGCAAGTTGATGGCCATATTCTCGACCTTGTTGTTGATTACGTGACGTGCGTGGTGGTTCCCGTTGCCTTTATGGTGCGGATGGATCTCCTGCCCAGTGGGTGGCAGATGGCCGTTGCTGCGTTAATCGTTTTTACCTCGGCGCTCTGGTTTGCGCGGACCGACCTCGAAACAGAAGATGCTTGGTTTAACGGCTTTCCTGCAGCATGGAATGTGGTGGTTCCCACTTTTCTCATTCTCCATATTGGCCCCATGTGGGCGACCATCATTTCGATCGCGCTCTGCCTGCTGCAATTGACGAGGGTGAAGTTCCCACATTTGATGAGAGTCAAAGCGATGCGAAAATTGACTATCCCATTGATGTTGCTCTACCTCCTGGCGCTTACAGTTCTTTCGGCTACCTTCGAGAGTGCTGACCTACTGAGCGGTCCACGCTGGGCATATTGGATGCTTGCAATTACCCCGCTCTATCTCTTGTTTATTGTGATCTGGCGTACCTGGTTCTCAAGACGAAAGGTTTTAGGGGTCTCAATCCTCTCCTGAGGCGGCACAGAGCTTCCTTTGAGAGAGGATGACCTTTGAGCGATGATGTCCTTTGACAGTTGATGTCAGTGGTGGGTTCTAGGCTGAATTCATGATCATCGATTGCGATACCTGCGTCATCCCCGCTCTGGGTCGGGCACACGAATGTTCTGAGTGTGTAGTGACCCACCTCTTATCCATCACCGGAGTTTCGCGCACACCCGGGACAACTGGCACCCTGCCCATACCCAGCCCAGAGCACCTGGCGGCAGTTGAGGTCCTGGTGGAATCTGGTCTGGTGCCGCCGTCGAAACATCTGAGCGCCACCGGCTAATTTTCTACCCTTTTGAGCGTAAATCCTCGCTGCGGAGCGGTCGAGAAGTTGATGAGAGGCGCAGTGGGTGGTTAGCCTGCCTAAATGGCAGCTCCTCGAACGAGCCGGCGTCAGACCTCTGGGTGGGCGATCTTGGCCATCTGTGCACTCACTTTCACGCTGCCCGAAGGGGCTGTGGCCACTCCCTCTTCCATCAATGCGGTAGCTAGGCAAGTGGCTCAATTGCAGGACGAAGCTGGCGACGCCGCCGAATATGCAAACGAAGCTAAAGTTAAACTCGCCAAATTGCAACAGAAACTCTCTGGTGTCAAAGGTCAGCAAGCCACTCAGAGCAAGAATGTTGATGTGCTGAAGAAGAGCCTTGGCAAGATCGCTCTTCAGGCATACATGGATGGCGGCATGGGTCAGGGAATGCAGTTGCTCTTCGCAAAAGATCCGGCCGCCTATTTGGCGAGTGCGGGATCGCTTGAGGTGTTAACTCGCACCCAAAGTATCGAACTTCGGCGATACTCCACAGCTGCGCAGCGTCTGCAACAGACCTCGCTCTTGGTGAAGGACCAGTTGAAACAAATCCAAGCGACCCAGAAGGAATTCGCCGCCGAAGCAGCTGCAGCGCAAGCGAAGTTGCGCAAGGCCGAGAGACTCCTCTCATCATTAAAGAGCGAAGATCGGGCGAAGTTGTTGAAGAAGCAAGCGGCCGAGGACGCGTCATCGCTTAAGAGCTCACTCGTCTCGGCGAAGTTGGCTAATAAAGTCTCTGGACGAGGCGGTATTGCGTTGCGATACGCACTTCAGCAGATAGGCGACCGTTATATCTTTGGTGCTGCGGGGACCACGGAGTGGGATTGCTCTGGACTGACGATGGTCGCCTTTTCGAAGTCAGGAATTTCGCTGCCACATTCTTCGTCTGCGCAGTATGGATATGGAAAAAGAATATCGCAAGGCTCCCTTAAACCTGGAGACTTAGTCTTCTTTTACAAACGAATCAGTCACGTGGGGATCTACTTAGGGAATGGATTGATGGTGCACGCGCCACGTCCGGGCAAACGTGTGCAGGTCTCTAAAATTTCCTACATGCCATTTCGTGGCGGAGTCCGTCTCTAATCTGATGCGTTCCACTTTAGTTGTCACTAACGATTTTGGCCCTCGCGCTGGCGGGATAGAGTCCTTCGTGAACGCAATAGTCGAGCGCCTGCCGCGCGGAAGCGTTGTGGTCCACACAAGTGAACAAGAAGGCGCTCGTGAATATGATGAGCGCTTGCTTCGAGATTTCGACATTGCAGTTGTGCGCGATCCGATGAAGATGTTGGTGCCCACGCGAAATGCGACTAAACGAGTGGTGGCCACCGCGAAGAAATATGGGTGCACCCAAGTATGGTTTGGCGCTGCTGCGCCTCTGGGTCTAATGGCGCCCGCACTCAAGCGCGCCGGAATTGTCAGATCAGTTGCTTCCACGCATGGGCACGAGATCTGGTGGGCAAAGACCCCAGGAAGTCGCCAACTTCTTCGCAGAATCGGGGAGAGCGTTGACTCTGTTACTTATCTTGGCGAGTACACGCGTTCGCGAATTGCAGATGCGCTCTCTGATCGTGCGATTTCTGCCATGCGCCAACTCACGCCCGGCGTAGACGAGAAACACTTTCATCCCGGAATTGATGCCACCGATTTGAGGGAAAAACTAGGGATCGGTGATCGTCCGGTCATCGTCGTTGTAGGTCGATTGGTTCATCGAAAAGGTCAAGATCGGTTGATTGATGCGCTCCCGCTGATTCACAAGGCTCTTCCTCGAGCTGCACTCTTGATTTGTGGTGAAGGACCACTGCGCGGCGATTTTGAAAAACAAGCCGCCACACTTCATCTCACAGACGATGTCTTCTTCGCCGGCCGCGTCTCTTGGGAAGACCTGCCGCGCTATCTCTCCGTAGGCGATCTCTTTGCGATGCCTTCTCGCAATCGTCTTGGGGGTCTAGAGGTGGAAGGTTTAGGGATTGTGTACCTAGAGGCAAGTGCGTGTGGGTTGCCAGTTATTGCGGGGGATTCGGGAGGAGCTCCCGACGCGGTGCTTGAGGGTGAGACTGGGTTTGTCGTGGATGGAAATTCGGTCATCGATATATCTTCCAGAGCGATCCAATTGCTGCAGGACCCTGTTTTACGTGCGCGCATGGGTGCTCGTGGCCGTGCGTGGGTGGAGGAAAAGTGGAGATGGGATCAAATCGCTGAGCGACATCAAGCACTTCTCGCTGGCGATCTTTAAGGTTTGACAAAGAGTATGTATTTTTCTTCAGTTAACTCTTCCCTCCACTCCAACCGGTAGCGAAATACATGTGCAGCCATGGAAGCCTTCTCGATCACTGCAGCATTTAACTTGTATTCGTTGATATAGCTTTCCACTCCAACGCCATCTCGGGCGGCACGTAGATATCCCGCCATCCACTCTTTCGGATAGCGATCCGCCCGACCATCAACCATAAGTGAAATGCGTTTACCACCAAAAGCGAGCAGTGGTCCGCTCGCGTTATAGGCATTGAGAACGCGGTACTCGGCGCCAGAGGTGAGTAGGTACTTACCAATGGTTTGGTTGGAGACAGTCGAGAGGGGATTGACCACAAGTACCGCCACAACGCCGAGTGTTGCGGGAATTGACCAATGAATCCTTGAAAGGTGTGGGGAGGCGGCGGGGAAGAATCTCCGCAGCGCAAGCGGCAAAATGATAAGAAACGCAGAGCCTAGATTTCGAAAAGCGAGGGAAGCAAATATTGTCCAAATCAGAACGAGGAAGAGTAGATCGAGGTCGGTTCTAATGCGACGCTTGATCAGCATCACCATCACCAGAAGTAGTAGTAGTGCGAAGGGAGCAGTGAGCCCATCAATGAGTCGAGTACGGTGCCACTCGACTATGAATGCCGACGCCCTATCGGCCATCTGGAAAGGCAGCAGAATTCCTCGGAAGCCAAGTGGTGTAAGGCACCCAGCGATCAAGGTGCCTGCGGAGAGAAAACAGAGTTGCCATGGCACTCGCACGGGTGATCTTCTCGAGGCCGACGAGATGATAAGCGCGAGAACGGTAAAGGCTAATGCGGCAGGAGCGAGGACCCATGAACCGTGGAGGTTGGCCCAGAGAGCAGTGGCTGGCACCCACCACCAGTGCCTCGCAGAGATGGTGCAATTCTCCAAGATAATGGCCGCGCTGCGACCGAGGGCGAGCGTGAAGAGCACTCCAATCAGGGCAGGCCGTTCTTGAACTAAGGGCGCCATCATGAATGTTGCGAGTATGAGTATCGGAAAAGCTAGTAGAAATTTTCGTCCCTTAAGAATTTCACGAGTCAACCAAATCAAGAGCGCAAGTCCGAGGAAATTTCGATAAATAATCAGGCCGTGCCATCCGAAGAGTGAGTGTAAATATGAAAAGAGCAGTTCGGTGAGCCACTGCGAAGTCCGCCAGAGATGACCGTCTTGATAGAGACTCCAGGAATCTCCTAGTTGGGGAAAGGGCACCCCTTGCCGGATTTGATCTCCCACAAGTGTGTGCCACCAGGAATCCAGATCGCCCACACCGCGTCGATTAATGTAAATGGCGGAACTCGTTATCCACACCGTGAGCAGGATTGTTCGAATTCTCGGGCGCTCTAAGAACTTCACATGCGCACGTTACTACGGAGCGACTAGCCCTAAGCGCAACGCAGACGCAACTGCCTGCGCTCGATTCTTCACCTTCATTTTTGCGTAGGTGTGGTTGATGTGAGTCTTGGTGGTCGCCTGCGCAATGAAGAGTAGCTCGCTAATCTCCTTGATGGTGCATCCTTCGACCAGAAGCGAGAGAATGCGCCGCTCTTGCTGGGTGAGAATCTGATGGTCGCGCTCTTTGAGAGAGTGGGAGAGGAACGGAGAGGTGAACGATCGCGGGTTTACAGCGATGGCTCTTATGGCGCTGGCGATTTCCAGAACGCTGCTCTCTTTACCTAAGAATGCGCTTGCTCCAGCATCAAGTGCTCGAAACAAATATGCACTCTCGGGATACATAGTGAGCATGAGAAAGGCAGCGTCTGGTAATTCCTTTTGAATCTTAGGAATAAGTTCTAGGCCAGAGATGTCAGGAAGTTGAATATCTAAGATGATCACATTCGGGCGTACTCGCGTGGCTACTGCGATTGCTTCGGCGCCACTCGCTGCTTCTCCAACCACGTCGATATCACCTGTAGATTGGAGGCCGTTGCGCAGGCCAGAGCGGATCAGTTCATGGTCATCTACAATGAGAACGGTCGTTGCCATTATCGCTCGCACTGAATGTTTCTCACGAGGGAAAGCGTTACTCGACAGCCGGGCTCGCCACCCAGTCGGTTTTGGATCTGAAATTTTGCGCCAAGCAAAGTTGCGCGCTCCTTCATTCCGGTGATGCCTCTGCGTTCTACTTCTTGGCCACTTGAGATCCCGACGCCGTTATCTTCAATGATAATTTGCACTGATTGTGGAGAAGCTGAATATTGGCACCATGCCTCGGTGGCGTGGGAGTGTTGTGCGATGTTCCGGACTGCTTCATGAACGATCGCGTGCACCTGCCAGCCGGTGCCATCGGGCAATCGCTCCTCGTTAATGTCGAGGTGAGCAGGGATGCCCAAATGTGCGAAGAGTGATTCGATTTCGCTCCGAAGGGTAATTGGATCATGGGCGAGGTGGTGCATCCGCTCGCGCAAATCCAGAAGTGTTTCAGATAGTTCGGCACGAATACGGCGAGTCTCGACACGGGCTAACGGATTTACACCCGGATGAGTGGAGAGCGCGTCGAGATCGTACCCAAGGGCAGCAATCTGCTGGGCAATTCCATCATGGATTTCGCGCGCGACACGAGCGCGTTCAGCCATGATGTCTTGCTCCATTGCTTACTCTCCTGAATAGATGGCTTCAATCTCCGCTGCAAAATCTTGGACAACAACGCTGCGCTTAATGCTCATCTTGGGAGTCAGATGGCCCGACGCGATCGTGAGGTCGATTGGCAAGATCGAAAATTTTCTAATCGCTTCAGCTTTACTTACCGCCTTGTTTGCTTCGTCGACAGCCCCCTGGATGGCCAGAACGAGTGCAGGATCTGTACGAAGCGTTTCCAAAGTTGCTCCGCTCTTGCCTTGTGCGCTAGCCCAAATAGCAAGAGCGTCTTGATCGATCGTGATCAAAGCTCCAATAAATGGCTTGGCATCTCCTACCACGACACATTGGCCGACGAGGGGGTGGGCCCGCAAGCGATCCTCGAGAACCGCGGGGGCCACATTCTTTCCGCCTGAGGTGACGATGATCTCTTTTTTGCGGCCGACGATGTAAAGGAAACCGTCATCATCCAGGCGGCCTAAATCGCCGCTCTTGAACCAGCCGTCTTCTGTGAATGTCTCTTTGGTGGCTTCCGGATTCTTCCAATAACCGCGAAAGACGATAGGTCCTTTAATGAGGACTTCACCATCATCGGCGATACGGATTGCAGTGCCCGGGATGGGGCGTCCCACTGATCCCACACGAATATCTCTGGTGGTGTTTAAGGTAGCGCCAGCGGTGGTTTCGGTAAGTCCGTAGCCCTCTAGAACTGTGACGCCGATACCGCGGTAGAAGTGTCCAAGGCGGGCACCGAGCGCGGCGCCACCGGAGATTGCATGAGTGACGTTTCCACCGAGCCCTGCTCGGATCTTTGAATACACAAGTTTTTCGAATATTGCGTGTTTGATTTTTACGCCGAGTGAAATCTTTCCAGTTGAAATACCTTCGCTATATTCGACCGCCACAGCAGCTGCCTTCCGAAAAATATCGCCTTTGCCTCCAGCTTCTGCTCGCGCTTCGGCCCCGTTGTACACCTTTTCAAAGACGCGTGGCACGGTCAGTAGAAAGCGTGGCTTGAATGAGGCGAGGTCTCGCGGGAGATCCTTCACTGCGTCAGAGCAGTGCGCGAGGGTGAGCCCTGAGTAGGCCGATCCCACGCCAATCATGCGGCCAAATACGTGGGCAAGGGGAATGAAGAGGAGAGTTGATGCATCAGGTCGGAAGAAAAGGTCGGCGGTGGCTTCCGTAACATTTTGCACTTCAGCGAAAAAGTTTGCGTGTGTCAGTTCGCATCCTTTTGGCTTCCCCGTCGTTCCAGATGTGTAGATCAAGGTGGCAAGTGAATCGAGTTGGAGGGTGGCGCGCGCAGCGGCAACTGCGGCATCGCTCACGCTCGCTCCGAGATTCTTCACGATGGCGACATCTCCGGAATCAATACACCAGAGATTCTTAAGAGTTGCAGGCTTCACTGAATTCGCCAGTGCTAAATGCTCGGAAGATTCAACAAAGAGCGCTACTGCGCCTGAATCGTTAAGTATCCAATCGACTTGCTCCGCAGAAGAAGTTTCGTAAATGGGCACAACGGCGGCTCCGGCAAACCAAATAGAAAAATCAAGTAGAGACCAGGTGAAACTTGTGCGAGACATGATCGCTACGCGATCTCCTGGTTGCACACCGGCGCTGATCAATCCCTTAGCGATAGCTCTGACCTCTGACTCAAATTGCGTTGCAGAAACGGCCTCCCAGCCAGCGCCGGAGGCTCGGTTGAAAAGGATTCTCGCGGGCTCATTGACCGCTCTGGTGGCGATGAGGTCTGTAAGGTTTCCAGAAGTGGGCAACTGAAGAAGGGCGGGAGCTGAGATCTCGTGCACGAATTTACTCTCCTGGTCGGGTCGTCGGAATCCACCTTGTGAGCGCCACATTAGTGTGCCAGATGCGCATTGGGGAGAGGAATCGGTACCCTTCTTTCCATGGCCGACCAAACTGAGTCCTCAATCATCATCGAAGCCACCCCCGCTGAAGTCATGGCGGTAGTGGCTGATCTCAAGAATTACCCATCCTGGGCGAGTGCAATCAAGCGCGTTGAGATAGACGAGTCGGACAAGAGTGGTCGCCCCCTGCGGGTCACCATCTCGATTGACGCGGGCGCTATGCGTGACACAGTCTCCTTGGCTTATGACTGGAGCGGCAGCCCAGATGTGGTCAGCTGGTCCTTAGAGGATGCCAAGATGCTCACGGCGATGGACGGTGCCTATGAAGTTCGCGAACACCCGGAAGGCTCGGAAGTTTCTTACCGATTGACCGTTGATCTCTCGATGCCGATGCTCTCGATGATCAAGCGCAAAGCCGAGAAGGATGTCGTTGATTCCGCCCTCAAGCAGTTAAAGAAGTTCGTCGAAGAGCAGTAACGCTCGCTACACCACAGCCCCGTCGTCGCCACTCTCTTCGGTGGGGATCATCCGCGCCCATAATGTGATGCCCCCTGATGCCAATGCCAGCGCGCCGATCCAAGGCGCCATGCCGTCGAGGTTCCAAGGGGTGATTTTTGAGATCAAGATCAGTGCAGCACCCCCTGCGACGCCGAATTTGGCAACGCGCGAGATGGTGTCTCCCTGAGGTCTAGCCTCTGGAATCGGCGGCACAAAATGATCATCTAATTCTGGCATGAAATCAATTTCTGAAGGAGTGACATTTATATTTGGAGCGTCGAGATTGAGGCCATCGACGATATCTGCGAATTCGTCTTCGATACGATTTTTTTCGATGTGGGCCATAATTTCGACGGCGCGTTTCTTTTCGCTCCGTTCGACGTAGATACTCTCGGTGAGCGGTGCTACGTGCGAAATCCCTCGATAGGGAGAGTTATCTTCAGTCGTAATGGCATACGCAGGAATTTTTGCTGAAAAAAGTTCTAGTAACATTGCACCCGCCATCGGTGCTGGCGCGTAGTACGCGTGCGTCCAATCGAAGGCAGTTAAGCCATTGCTCTTGGCCCCGTAGGGAACTACCGCAGGGAAATCTTGGCTCATGATTTCACCGGAGCAAACTCGCGTAAGAACTCTATGGATTTGCTCTCTAAGAGTGGAGCATCGTAATCAAGAGCAGCCACATGGAAACTATTCTCAAGCAGCACTTCGCGCTTTATCGACGATGAAATTGATTTGAGCACCAGCTTGCTACTTATTGCAGGAACTACATGATCTTGAATCGATCGTAAGAGGAGCGTGGGAGCGGTGACGTTTTGAAAATGTTTGGAGAGATCGCGCCAAAGCCTGCGCAGAGAGTGCAGGGCATTTATCGGTGTTTCTCGATATCCGTGAATGGGTGGATTTGGCTTGGCAATATCGCTTTCGCCCGGCGGCAGCGTTTTCATGAAAAATCGCGTGATGGAGGTTAGTTTCAGTACCGGTCTTGGATCGTAAACCGAGGGATTCAGTAATAGGAGGGCTTTCACATGTTCCGGATGGATCGCGGCATATCGGAGGGCGAGAGCTCCGCCCATAGAGAAACCGGCGATCGCTATTTCGGAAACCTCGTCAAGAAGTTCTCTCGCACCACGGTCGACTTCGCGATACCAATCTCTCCAAGAATGGGCATTCATCGCTCGCCAATCATCACCATGCCCCGGCAGGCGGATCACTGAGACTGTGTAACCAGCGGCTGCTACGGCTCTCGCCCACGGCGCTACCGAGGCTGGCGAACCTGTGAAGCCGTGCACGAAGAGCACTCCGACATCGCGAGAGCCTTTCATGGTGAAGGGCGGGAGGCGATAGCCCTGCTCCAAAGATGGCATGAGACCAGTCTAGGGTTCACTCCTTACTCCGCTTTTCCGAGAGGCATTTCCGAGATGCCTTTTCGAGTGCTCCCCATGGGTGGGGCCGGTTCGCTAGGGTTCTGCTGTGGCGTACGCACTGTTGAAGGCGATCCTCCTGCCTCTCTTGAGCCTGATCTTCCGACCTAAGGTCGAGGGACTTTCGCATGTGCCCACCAATGGCCCGGCAATTATTGCCAGCAACCATCTCTCATTTTCTGACTCAATTTTCATGCCACTGGTGATTCCGCGGCGGGTTACCTTTCTCGCAAAGAGTGAGTACTTCACTGGGAAAGGCATCAAGGGCCGAGCTACTGCAGCAACTTTTAGAGCCCTCGGACAAGTACCAGTAGATCGCTCTGGTGGGCGTTCTAGTGAAGCCGCGCTAGAAACTGGGCTACGAATTTTGCGAGAGGGAAAGTTGTTAGGGATTTATCCGGAAGGTACGCGTTCACCCGATGGGCGGCTTTATCGGGGGCGTACGGGAATCGCCCGCATGGCGCTGGAGTCGGGTGTTCCTGTCATTCCAGTCGCGATGATTGATACAGAAAAAATTCAACCGCCCGGAAAAAAGGTTCCGAAAATCATGCAAGTGGGTATTCGATTTGGTGAGCCGTTGGATTTCTCTCGCTACGAGGGGATGTCGGGGGACCGTTTCATTCTTCGATCGGTTACTGACGAAATCATGTACGCGCTGATGGACTTAGGCGGACAAGAGTACGTCGATATGTATGCGACTCGTGCTAAGCAGATCGAAGCAGATCAGGCTAAGGGCGCGAGCGAAAGTGACGAGTAACTCGCGATGAAGGTTGGCATTCTCACCGGTGGTGGAGATTGTCCCGGCCTCAACGCGGTCATTCGGGCGATTGTGCGAAAGGGGGTGCCAACTTATGGGCATGAATTCATTGGATTTCGCGACGGATGGCGTGGTCCGCTTGATAACGTCACCATGCCACTCGACGTTCAATCTGTGCGCGGCATCCTTACGCGCGGCGGGACCATCCTTGGTTCCTCACGCACGAATCCATTTAAGGAAGAGAATGGCCTTGCTCGTATTCAGGAAAATTTAGCTGCCCTTGGAGTCGATGCACTCATTGCGATTGGTGGAGAGGATACTCTCGGCGTCGCAAAAAAGTTGGCCGAGTTGGGCGTGCATATAGTAGGTGTGCCGAAAACGATTGATAATGATCTGAACGCCACTGATTACACCTTCGGTTTTGATACTGCGGTAAACATCGCAACTGAGGCAATCGATCGCTTGCATACAACAGCAGAATCTCACCACCGCGCACTCGTCGTTGAAGTAATGGGGCGTCACGCTGGCTGGATTGCATTGCACTCAGGACTTGCCGGCGGGGCGAGCGTGATCTTGATTCCGGAAGTTCCGTTTTCAATTGCCAAAGTCTGTGAATACGTGGAATCACGATTCCGAACCAACTACGCGCCCATCATCGTGGTTTCAGAGGGCGCTATTCCGCAGGAGGGAGATATGGTTGTCAAGGATCAGAGCCTTGACGCTTTTGGCCATGTGCGTCTCTCGGGGATCGGCGAATGGGTCGCCCAACAGATTGAAATACGCACTGGCAAAGAGGCGCGCACCTCGGTGCTCGGCCACATTCAACGAGGCGGCACGCCGACTGCCTTCGACCGAGTCCTCGCTACTCGACTGGGGCTTCATGCCATCACCGCGGTACACGAGGGGGATTGGGGAAAGATGGTCGCGCTGCAGGGCACCCAGATTGTGCGAGTCGGGCTTGCCGAAGCCACCGCCACCCTCAAACTCGTTGATCCTGAGCGCTATGCGGAGGCCGAAGTCTTCTTCGGCTAGTCGCTAATCCCGTCTCTTGGAGCCCCAGGTACGCCGTAGGCTTGTGACATGACTTCCTCTCAGAGTGGAAACGAGCTCGATCACTGGCGCACGCTCACCGCCGCACAGCAACCCCAATGGCCAGATGGCGCGGCCCTTGAGTCTGCGGTGGCCGAACTTCGCTCCTTTCCGCCCCTGGTTTTTGCTGGTGAGTGCGACTCTCTCAAAGAGAAAGTTGCTGCTGCCGCGAAAGGTGAGGCCTTCTGGCTTCAGGGAGGCGATTGTGCGGAGACTTTTGTGGCCGCCAGCGCCGATTCCATTCGCAACAGAATAAAAACCATTTTGCAGATGGCGGCGGTGCTTCAGTATGGATCAGGGCTACCTGTCATCAAAGTGGGTCGAATGGCAGGGCAATATGCCAAGCCGCGTTCAAAAGATACCGAGACGCGCGATGGCGTCACACTCCCTGCCTACCGAGGTGATGCTGTTAATGATCTGGAATTTACCCTCGCCGCTCGTACACCGGATCCGAGTCGCCTGGTCAAGGTCTACAACACTTCGGCCGCCACACTGAACCTAGTTCGGGCTTTTACTAACGGTGGATTTGCAGACTTACGCCAAGTGCATTCGTGGAACCAGGGCTTCGTCCGAGACTCCTCTGCAGGCGAGCGTTATGAACAAATGGCCCGCGAAATCGGTCGCGCGCTCGCATTCCTTCGTTCAGCAGGGGCTGACCCGGCTGAGTTTCGTACCGTAGATCTTTATAGCAGTCACGAGGCGCTCATATTGGAGTACGAACGCGCTCTCACGCGCATCGATTCGCGAACGCAATTGCCATACAACGTTTCCGGCCACTTCGTGTGGATTGGTGAGCGCACTCGTCAGCTCGATGGCGCGCACGTGGACTTCATGTCTCGTATTCGTAACCCCATCGGCGTGAAACTTGGACCATCATCATCTGTTGACGATGCGTTAGCACTCATCGACAAGCTCGATCCAGATCGTGAGCCAGGTCGCCTCACCTTCATTACCCGCATGGGTGCAGGCAAAATCCGCGAAGCACTTCCGAAATTAGTCGAGAAGGTAACAGCATCTGGTGCTCAGGTGTTGTGGGTCTGCGATCCGATGCATGGCAACACATACGAGGCTCCGAGTGGGTACAAGACGCGCAAGTTTGACGATGTGATGGATGAGATTGCTGGATTCTTTGAAGTTCACAAAGCGCTCGGCACGCATCCAGGCGGTATCCATGTCGAACTCACCGGTGATGATGTCACTGAATGTGTGGGTGGGGGAGAGCACATTTCGCATGATGATCTCGCTACGCGGTACGAAAGTGCCTGCGATCCTCGCCTCAATCACACTCAATCTCTCGAAGTCTCCTTTCTTGTAGCGGAAATGCTTCGGGATCGCTCATGACGAAGTTGGCCACCGCCACACATTCATCACCGTTTGGCACGCTTTATCTCATCGCCGAGGATGATCTGCTTCTTGCGTCTGGTTTTCGGTCTCTCGAGGATTTAAAGCGGAGGCTTCCAGAAGATGTGGCAGTTCGTGGGTTTCAACGCGCCGATTCAATCCCGATGGTCAGCGATGTGTGGCACGCATACTGCGATGGTGACATCAAGGGGCTCTCTCAAGTCAAGTGGCAGCAAACCGGTGGTCCTTTTCGCCAAAAAGCGTGGAAGGCGATGACGAAGATTTCAGCCGGAAAAACCATCTCTTACGCCGACTTGGCTCTTAAGTCTGGTTCACCAGCTGCTATGCGAGCGGCTGGCACTGCCTGCGCCACAAATCTCATTGCACCGTTTATCCCATGTCACCGCATAGTGCGCACCGGCGGTGCACTTGGTGGTTATGGGTATGGGCTGCCCACCAAAATTTCGCTGCTTAAATTTGAAGGTGCAATTTAAGCGAGCAAGCGAGCAAGTGTGGCGCCAGCCTCTTCACATTGTGCGTCATCGACATCTAAGTGCGTAATAGCTCTGGCCATGTTTGGACCCAGTGCGCCGATACGAATACCAGCAGCACTCGCTTGGCTAGTGAATTCAGATGCATTCAATCGATGTTGCGAGAGATCGAAAACCATGATGTTGGTATCTACTAAATCTGCGCTGATTACCTGCGGGGCAACTCTGTGAACGGTGTCGGCGATTGCCTTGGCGCGGCGGTGATCATCCTTCATTCGATCAAGATTGTGATCCAAGGCGTAGATACCTGCGGCCGCCAGAATTCCTACTTGACGCATGCCACCGCCGTATCGCTTACGCCAGACTCGAGCGTCCTTGATGAGCTCGTGCGTTGAGAGAAGAACTGAACCTATGGGTGCACCGAGACCTTTGGAGAGACAGACGCTCACAGTTTTGAAGTAAGAACCAAACTCTTCGAGGGGAGTGCCGGTGGCGATATGGGCATTCCATAGTCGGGCGCCATCAAGGTGCATGGCGACCGTCGATCCCTGGAGAGCACTATGCAATTTCTTAATTTCGGAGATCGGTTGAATGGTTCCACCACCGAAGTTATGAGTATTTTCGACGGCGATCGCCGTCGTTGAAACCAAGTGAGGTCCAGAATCTGGCGTCATGAAATTAAGTACTTGATCGGCATTGAGTAGACCGCGTGGTGAACTCCATGTGCGAAATGTGATTCCGCTGAAGGCTGCCGCCGCACCCAACTCTGCCCGCGCCACATGGGCAATGCTGTCGCATACAAGTTCCTCGCCGGGCTTTACAAGCATGCGCATACCAAGTTGATTCGCTAACGACCCAGTGGGGCAGAAGAGTCCAGCGTCGTGCCCAAAGAGAGCGGCTACTTTCGCTTCAAGTGCGTTGACGGTCGGGTCTTCGGCATATACATCGTCGCCCACTTCGGCTTCAGCCATAGCTTGGCGCATGGCCGCCGAGGGCTTAGTGACGGTATCTGACCGAAGATCGATAGCAGGTTTAGTGGTTGGCACGAGTGACATCCTGCCATGTCTTCTTGGGTCCAAGCTCCACGAGGTACATGGCGAGCAAGACGAGGGCGCCACCTATAAGCATCTTTAGGGTCATATTTTCATTCCCCACATAGACCGCGAAGACACCCGAGAAGACGGGTTCCATGGTCATGATGACCGCTGCTCGCGTCGGGGCTACCAGCGCTTGCGCCCAGGTTTGTACGACGAAGGCTACTGCGGTGCAGGCTACTGAAATGAAGAGCAGCGCTCCCCAAACGCCGCGGTCAGGAGGGGGTTGATACCCATCTGGGAGAGCAGCCACCCAGCAGAGCAGCGAAACGATCGAGAGTTGCACAATGGCAAACGAGTAAGCATTTTCGTGCATGCTCCATTCGCCGAGCCCGACAATGTGCAGGGCAAATCCCACGGCGGTGAGAACCGTGAGCGCTTCGCCGCCTCCCATACTCCACCCTTTGAGTGAGAGCAGTGCCAACCCGATGGTGGCTAAGAGCACGCCAACCCAAGGCCATCTACCGATTGGCCGGCGCAAGATCCAACCTCCGATGATCGGAGTGAAGACCACGAAGAGCCCGGTAATGAATCCACTGACCGCGGCGGGGGCCGTTCGGAGTCCAAACGTCTGTGCCAGATAACCCCCACCCAGGGCTACGCCAAGAAGGCTCCCTCGCACCAACGTTTCTTTTGAAATCTGTTTGAGCGCTTTGGGGCGGACGAGAACAAGTAAGAGTGCGGCGATCGTGAAGCGCGTGGCCAAAAAATCTGCTGGAGGCTGTCGAGTAATCGAATCCTTGATAAGAATGAAGGTAGATCCCCAGACCACAGTGACTCCTAAGAGAGCGAAAGTGGCAATACGGGCGTGTGAAAGTGACTTCACACATTCCTAAACTCTTTAAGGAGCGCTACTTCGCGACCGTGTTCGGGTTCATTTCCTGGAGTTTCGAGGATAAATGGAACGCCAGCGGTAGCTCCATGAGAGAGTAACTCTTTAAATGGTGCACTTCCGATATGGCCCTCTCCCAGATTTGCATGGCGATCTTTCAGTGAACCGCAGATATCCATCGAATCGTTAGCGTGAATAAGTTTGAGGCGATCACCGACTACTTCAACAAGTAAATCAAGAGTTGACTTAACTCCACCTTCGGCGGAGAGGTCATAGCCAGCGGCAAAGACGTGGCAGGTGTCGAGGCAGATACCAACTTTTGGGTGGTACTCCAAAGCTTCAAGGTAGTGGGTGAGATCTTCTAACGTGCGGCAGAGTGATTGGCCTTGACCGGCCGTTGGTTCCAGCAGAAGATAGGGCGCGTCATCATCTAGTGCATCGAGAATTGGCATCATTCCGTCATGAATTTGATTCCAGGCTTTCTCTACATGTGATGCATCAACTGCTGATCCCGTGTGTATAACAGCCCCGTGCGCGCCGATTTCTGTGCTGCGTTTCAAGGCATGAGAAGTTGCTTTTAAAGAGTTGAGGTAGGTGGCCTCCGTGGGGGAGCCCAAGTTAATGAGAAAGGGCGCGTGTACCCAAGTGGAAACATTGCGCTCGGCGGCTAGCTCACGAAATTTTAAGTCTGCTACCTGGTCACCCTCAGGTGTGGCCCAACCTCGGGGGTTGGATACAAAGACCTGAATCGCTTCTGCCCCAATAGTTTCGGCGTATCCCAAGGCGCGCTTCGCAAGACCGCCGGAAGCAGGAACGTGCGCACCGATGCGCCGAGATGACATTCGCAGAGCCTAGCCGCAATTAGTAGATATCTATGACGATCAATGTCCCCGGCTTGACCATCGTGCCAGCCTTAGGCGATTGGCCTACCACGTTGCCTGGACCTTTAGCTTTCAAGATATTGGCCTTGTAATTATTGAAGCCAGCATCTTCGAGACTCTTCTTTGCCAAGGCGGTCGACATCTTCACAACGTTTGGCACTTTGAGCAGCGATGGACCTTTGGAAATAGAAATGGTGACCTTTCCACCCTTTTCTATATTCGCTGGGCCATCGGGGCTTTGAGCGACCACCATTCCGGGTGCGATGGTGTCGCTAAAGATGTTCTTGCTCACGACCTTGGCACCTGCTTCAGTGAGCTCGCTGAGAGCCTGGTCTCCACCTTTGCCCACGTAAGAGAGAATCGACATTTGCTCGACTCCCTTACTGACTACAACTTTGACGGTGATGTCGCGCTTAACTTTTGTACCGGCCGCTGGAGTTGAAGAGATGATGTATCCGAGCGGAACGTTCGCGTCGTACTCTTCAGCAAGTGTGGCAATCTTGAGATTCTGATCGCTCAATGAATTAGTTGCTTCAGCAAGGCTCAAGCCAGAAAGTGTCGGAATTACGAATCGTTCGGCGCCTTTAGATACAACGATTGAAATAGTAGAGCCACTATCTACCTGCTCCCCACCTGCTGGGCTGCTGGAGATGACGTGATCTGTAGGAATTTGCTCGTCAAAGGTGCGCGATTTAATGTTAATTTTTAATCCCGCGTTGGTGGTCTCTTGGGTCGCTTCGTCGATCGAGAGCCCGAGCAAAGATGGTGCGCTTACGCTAGAGCCTGGGCCCACAGTGATATACCAAAGCCACCCACCCAATGCGATTGCTACCAAAGCCAAGATGGCGCGATTGCGTCGCGTTTTGCTCTTCTTGCGCTTCTTGGTGCTTGAGTTCTTCGTAGCTGTCGAGGCGGACGACTTCTTTGCGGCAGGTGCACTCATCACGTTCTCGCTGACTGGGGCTGTTGGGTTGGAAGCGACGGGTGGAGCAGGTTGCGCTGTTGATGTGCTTGGGGGTGCGACTTGTCCTTCGCGAACAGCTTGCACCTCTCTAAGAAAAATGTTCGCATCACGCGGTCGTAGGTCAGCGTCACGAGCTGTGGCTCTACGGACGAGTGCATCCACGGCGGGAGGCACATTCCCACTCACGCTCGAGGGCAGCGGGACATCATCGTGTACATGTTTATATGCAACTTGAATCGCGGATTCACCTTCAAAAGGCTTTTTACCGGTGAGTAATTCAAAGAGGATGATGCCGGTGGCGTACACGTCGCTTCGGGCATCTGCGACTCCGCGCTCCACTTGTTCAGGCGAAAGGTAAGAAATGGACCCAATCACGAGTCCAGCATCAGCGGTGAGAGTTGAACCGCTAGAAAGCTCACGTGCCAAGCCAAAATCGGCTACTTTGATGCGCCCATCTTCGGCAAGAATGACGTTTTCCGGTTTAATATCTCGGTGCACAATGCCAGCGCGATGCGCGGCGCCGATTCCGGCAAGAACTTCCTCAACAATATTGAGCGACTCATCGACTGACATCTTTCCTCGCTCGCGAAGAATGTCGCGCAGTGTGGGGCCCTCCACATACTCCATCACTAAGAAGACTGCAGGCGGACCCCCTTGGTGCCAACCTTGATCATGAACAGCGATGACGTTGGGATGGGTGAGTGACGCTGCTGCTTTGGCTTCCCTGATGAATCTGGAAACAAACTCTTCATCCTGGGCGAGATGGGAGTGCATCACCTTCACTGCTACGGTGCGATCCAGTCGAGTGTCGAGCGCCATGTAAACCGTGGCCATGCCACCGCGAGCTAAAAGTTGCTGAATCTCATATCGACCATCGATGAGAACACCAGTGAGATCAGACACGACAAAATGCTAGGCGCTTTCCACCTCAAAACTCGGGTGACTCGCGGGCATCTGTCCCGATAAGACCGGATTGGGGGCTGGATGCATGTGCGCGCCAACGTTTGGGAATACGTCCAGCGTTGTGGGCTAAGAGACCGCTCTCCACTGCTAAGCGCATGGCATGTGCCATCCCGACAGGATCTGCTGCACGGGTCACTGCACTAGCCAGCAGTACCCCATCACATCCAAGCTCCATGGCAAGCGCTGCATCGCTGGCAGTTCCGATGCCGGCGTCTAGCAACATGGGAACTGTGAGAAGTGAGCGCATCAACTCGATGTTGTGCGGGTTTCGAATTCCAAGACCTGAGCCAATCGGAGCTCCGAGTGGCATTACTGCCGCACAGCCGACATCTTGTAGGCGTTTTCCCAGAGCGGGATCATCGTTCGTGTAGGCGAGGACGGTGAATCCATCGAGTGCGAGTTTCTCTGCTGCGCGAACTGTTTCAAGCCCGTCAGGAAGGAGGGTCTCTTCGTTGCTAATAACTTCTAATTTGATCCAAGAAGTTTCAAGGGCCTCGCGCGCCAATTGCGCTGTAAGAATTGCTTCTCCAGCGGTGTAGCAGCCAGCGGTGTTGGGGAGCACGTCAATTTTCAATTCTTTCAGAAGATCGAAGATCGAACCGTGAGTGTCTGCGCTTACGCGTCTCATGGCAACAGTTGTCATCTCAGTCCCACTTGCGATGAGTGCTTTACGCAAGATTTCAAGACTTGGAGCGCCACCAGTTCCCATGATGAGGCGTGAATTGAATTGACGCTCTCCGATTACGAGTTTATTAGCCACCTTGCACCGCCGTTAAGACATCCACCTGTGCGCCTGGGCGCAAAGCGGTGCTTGCCCATTCGGTTCGCCGTATTACTTGTGCATCTACGGCAACTGCGATCCCTTGTGTGGCAGAAGTGATGCGCTGAACTACTTCTGCAAGAGTGGAACCATCTGGAAATTGTTCTTCAGTTCCATTAAGTCTGATTGAGATCATTGGACTACTTCGCTGAAGCGAGCAAGGCTCACAAACTCAGCATCGGCCGGTAGCTCGCTATGTGCCAGGAGCGCCGCGACTACCTCACCTGCGATGGAAGTAAGCAAAATACCGTTGCGATAGTGACCTGTTGCAAGGATGGCATTCTCCACTCCGGGTATGCGGTCGATGATTGGCGCATTATCTGGCGAACCTGGTCGCAATCCGACTCCGACCTCGAGAAGTTCCATCTCATTGATGTAAGGAAGTAGTTCCCTTGAATCACGCAGGAGTTCATACACCCCTCCAGCGGTAGGTCGTGCATCAAAGCCTCTTTCAAATTGCGTAGCTCCCACCACGATTTCACCGTGGGCCCGGGGCACCAAGTAGACCTGGAACCCATGTACGTGAGCTCGCAGGGTGTGGTTTATTGCCGTGATGTCACTGCGCAACCTGAGGATCTCTCCTCTGATCGGGCGAATAGTGGGAATTGACCCCGGGTTGGGCAATTGGAGCATGTTTACTAAATCGCTGCTCCAGGCGCCGGCAGCAATCACCAATTCATCAATATCTAATCGTTCGTCGCCTGCGACGACTTGATGAACTCGGTTGCCCTTTCTTAAGACTCCGGTAACGCGTGCTGCGACAAAATGAACACCCACTTTTTCGCAGGCGCTCTTCAATGTAAGAACTGAAGACCTGTTATCAACTGAAAGGTCGGTCGATATCAGCGACCCACCCACGATGTTGGGGGAAAGTAGCGGTTCTAAATCCAGGAGTTCATCTCTGCTTAAGGCATGTGCGGCGAGACCGACGGAATTTTGGAAGTTACGAACGCGTTCCAGTTCACGGGCGTCATCAATATCGAGGGCGATTTGCAGAGTGCCAGTCATGTTGATCGCGAGTTCTCGATCGGCAATTGCTGAGATATTTCTGGCGAACGCTGGCCAGGCTTTCAGGGCAGCAATGTCGAGAGCTAGCCGAGCTTCTTCGCCAAACCACGCTTCGGTGACAGGGGCCAACATTCCGCCGGCCATCCAAGAGGCACCGTTTCCGCGTGCGTGATCTTCAATGATGGGGTCGAGAACGGTGATTCGGTGACCGTGTTGCGCCGCGGTCAACGCAGCGCTGAGTCCGATCACACCTCCACCGATGATTGCTACGTGCATCTCGTTACTTACCATTTCCACCTCCCTACGCCGGCATTACCCGGATCAGGTCAACGGTCGCAAGCAATGCTTGCCTCTCAGCCTGGTTGGCTCCCGTGTTTCGGACTCTACTCCCTGAGTGGGCTCTCTTCCATGCAGATCGCTAGAGTGGGCGGGTGAGCGAAGAACTCTTCCCAGAAGCGACCTGGATTTCCCTCGATGAGGCGAGCCAGATTCTGGATGTCCCAGTTAACAAGGTGCGCCAGCTCATCGCCGAGGGTGCGATTGCCTCCTTGCGTGTGGGAACCCCGCCGGCGCCACGCATCCCAGCGGAGTTCTTCCAAGATGGCGAAATCGTGAAGAATTTGGGTGGCACTCTTACGGTGCTTGCTGATTCAGGCTTTGAAAATGAAGAAGCAATGAGATGGCTCTTTACCGCAGACGAGACTCTTCCTGGTACTCCGATTCAGGCTTTGCGCGAAGATCGTGGCCGAGAAGTACGACGTCGCGCCCAAGCACTTTCTTTCTAGGATGACCATGAGTGAAAAAATTTCTGACGCCAAGCTTTACCTCTGTACTGATGCGCGCATAGCCCAAAAAGACTTTCGGGATTTTTGTAAGAAAGCTTTTGCCGGTGGGGTGGATATTATTCAATTACGAGATAAAGCGATCGATGCCGCTACGGAACTTCGCGCTTTGGCAACGTTGGCAGAGGTAGCCGATACATACGATGCACTATGGGCGGTGAATGACCGCGCAGATATTGCCCGGCTCTCTGGTGCACCTATTCTCCATGTGGGCCAAGACGATCTTTCGGCTATGCAGGCTCGAGAAATCGTCGGAGAAGGCGTAATTATTGGTCGCTCCTCACATGCGATGGGCGAGAGCGTGGGAGAGAATGAAGATTCTCGGGTGGATTATTTTGCAGTGGGACCTTGCTGGCCAACACCTACGAAGCCCGGAAGGCCAGCACCTGGTCTCGATCTGATTCGTGAAGTGAGCGCCTTCGATACCTCTAAGCCGTGGTTTGCTATCGGGGGAATTGATGAGACGCGTTTAGGTGAGGTGCTAGCCGCTGGCGCTACTCGAATTGTGGTGGTGCGCGCGATCACAGAAGCTGAGGATCCTGAGAAGGCGGCTCGTTCACTGAAGGCGCGACTATGAAGCATTACACCTATCTAGCGGCCATGGGTTTCACTTTCATCGGCTCAATATGGTTAGAAGTTTTTCTTAAAGTTTCCGTGTTGAGGCGCATTCGTAGAGTACTGCTTACGATATTGCCCGTTGGTATCGCTTTTGTGCTCTGGGATAGATTTGCAATTACGCAGGGACATTGGCGCTTTGACAATGCACAAGTGCTTCCCTTGAACCGCATTTGGGGATTACCGCTAGAAGAGTACCTATTCTTCATCTTCGTGCCCCTGGCGGCCATCCTCACCATCGAAGCGGTGCGCAAAGTTAATGGGCACTGGAAAGTGGGTGACGAAAGATGAGCTATACATTTATGACTTCGCTCGTCCTTGTACTCGCCATTCTCTGGGATCTCGTCATCGTCCGCACGCGTTTACTCGGTCGACGCGTATTTTGGGCTGGCTATGCAATTGTTCTTGCCTTCCAGCTACTCATTAACGGTTGGCTCACTTATAACAATGTTTTCCTCTACGACGAATCAGCGATTCTCGGTGTGCGAGTCTTCTATCAACCAGTAGAAGACTTGGCCTTCGGGTTTTCTCTGGTGCTCACCGTGCAGAGCATGTGGGTATTTCTGGGACGACGGGGAATCCGCAACTAACGAGCGGCCCTTGCTCGCTGTAGCGCTGGCAGAAAGACCTTCAGTCGACGCCAGGTGGAGGTCTTGGCACGATGAGAGAAGATCTCGTAGTTGACCTTCTCGACTTCGTCGACAATTCCGCAGTAAAGCTCGCTGGCAGCTTCAATGCAGGGGCGGCTGCTGGGATGTAGGAGCTGTATTCCTGCAGTGGCTTCGGCTTGCAGAGTACGCACCCGCGCGATTTGAAATTTAATTGCGTCAATAATTCCAGGAGTGAGCACGCGCTTCTCTAGGTCTGCTCTGGTTACGCCATGAAGTGCCAGATCTTGAAGGGGAAGGTAGACCCGTCCGCGATCCAAATCCTCGCTCACATCTCGAATGAAATTCGCTAACTGGAATGCCACACCTAACGATTGGGCAGATTTAAATGCTTCATCTGAGAGTGGCTCGAGGATAGGAACCATTTGTAATCCGATCACTGCCGCTGACCCGTAAACATATTTATAGAGATCGTCGTAAGTCTGGTACTCCGTGATTGTGAGGTCCATGGTCATTGAGTCGAGGAACGCCCGGACGTACTCTTTGGGAATGCTCCAGCGGTTAATTGTGTCTACGAAAGCTGCACCGATTGGATCGTCACTGCCTCCCTTGTCGATGTCGGCAAGAACTCCCTCCCCCCAGTTGCGCAGGGCTTCGGCTTTCTCGACATCAGAGAGTGTCGATGCAAGGTCGTCGACGATCTCATCGGCATACCTTGCAAAACCGTAGAGCGCATGCACAAATGGGCGTTTGGCGGGAGGTAGCAGGAGCGTCGCTAGGTAGTAGGTCTTCCCATGTTCTGCGTTTAGTTTCTTGCATGCCTGGTACGAAGCGATCAGGCGAGAGTCAATAATTCCAGCGCCCTTGAGCTCGTTCATGAACCGATAATTCTCTCCGCTGCCAACTTCCCGCTGATGAGCACCATCGGCACGCCAACTCCTGGGCGAGTACCTGATCCTGCAAAAACCACGTTTTCGAAACCACGTGCCAAGTTACTTGGCCTAAAGGGGCCGGTCTGCATGAAAGTGTGTGAACTCGCAAATGGTGCACCTCGTTCCATGCCGCGAGATTCCCAGTCAAGTGGAGTTGTCAGTTCTTCAACTTCGATTGAGTCGCCAAATCCTGTGTATCCACGTTCTTCCATCACGCGAACCATCTCATCGCGGTACTTGGGACCGTAACTTTTCCAATCGATGTCCGCATCAAGGTTGGGAGTAGGGAAGAGGGTGTAATACGAGTGCTTACCCTCAGGTGCGAGCGAAGGGTCATCCATCGAAGGGACGGTGACCAGGATGCTCGGATCGCTCATCACGCGTCTCTCATCAATGAGCTCGCGAAAAACACCTTCCCAATCGTGTCCAAAGTGGATGTTGTGATGGGCCAGGTGCGGGTAGGAACGATTCGATCCGGCGAGAAGTACCGCGCAGGAGGGGGAGTATTTCAATCGCTTTATGGTAAGCGGCGTGCGCCCTAGAAGATCACGCCAAGCAACTGGAAGGTCAGGATTAAGAATTAACGCATCACATTCAAATCGTTCGCCATTGGCCGTCTGTACCGCAACGGCTCTACCGTTTCGCTTCTCCACCTTTGTTACTTCTGTGTTGTAGCGGATATCAACACCGTGCTTTGCAGCTGCTCCCGCAAGCGCGCGTGGGACAGCATGCATGCCGCCTTTGGGAAAGAAAACACCGTTCACGGAATCCATGTAAGCGATGACTGCATAAATTGCTAAAGCTTGCTGGGGGCTGAGGCCCGCGTACATCGCCTGAAACGAATAAACCCGTTGAGTCCGTGGGTCGGAAAGAAATTGGTTCACCTTCGGCGCAAGATGACGGAAACCACCTAGGGCGACGAGACGCGCGAGGTTGGGTGTGAGGAGGTGGAATGGTGAGTCAATATTCTTGTCGATGAAGTCGTTGAATTCGTATTTGTAGAGTTTGGTGACGAAGTCAACGTAGCGGCCATATCCCGCGGCTTCCTCTGGCCCAATAACCCGTGAGATCTCTTCTTCCATTTGAGCGGTGTTTGCGTGCACATCTAGTTGCGTGCCATCTGCAAAGAATGCCCGATAAAGTGGCGAGACAGGCATGAGCTCTAGCCAATCCTCTAATTCCTCTCCCACTTCGGCGAGGGCATCACGGATCAGGTCTGGCATGGTGAGCACGGAGGGGCCGGTATCAAAGCGGTAACCAGACTTCTCGAGTAGCCCGTTTCGTCCTCCCGGCACACTTTCACGTTCTAAGAGGGTGACTCTTCTTCCGGCCCCGGCTAGTCGAAGTGCGGCGCTGAGACCGGCGAGTCCGGCGCCTACAACAACCACGTGAGAAGTGGGTCCGGGGATGGTACGAGGCATAAGTTAGACCACCCGACGAGTGGCAGCGACTGCTAAGTCTTTAAGAACTGAAACAGCTTCGACGTTGAGATCGGCACTGGATATCGCAGAGATTGACTGAGCCAAGCCCGTTTCAATAATTGTTTCAACTGTATCGAGGGCACCGGTATCCCGAATGATTTCTCGAAGGATGAGAACGCCTTCAGGCGAGAGGCGCGGATCTCCCAGATGCTTTCGAATTTCGATACTTTGGGTGGGCGTGGCTTTTGCCACTGCTTGAGCAATAAGAACGGTGCGCTTCCCTTCACGAAGATCATCACCCGCTGGCTTTCCGGTTTCGGACGGGTCACCAAATACTCCGAGGATGTCGTCACGAAGCTGGAATGCTTCCCCAAGGGGTAACCCATACTGTGAGAGAAGTTCCAGAGTGGGCTTATCTGCGCCCGCGATCACGGCGCCAAAGTGGAGCGGACGTTCGACGGTGTACTTGCCAGACTTGTAGCGGGCAATGCGAAGTGAGCGTTCCACACTTGATGAGGCGAGTGCTTGCTCAAGAACATCGAGATACTGGCCGGCCATCAATTCCACACGCATTTCGTCATAGACCGGATTGAGACGTTGCATGACGACGTGGTCGAGGCCTGATTCGTGGAGCATGCGGTCGGCCCAAACGAGGCAGAGGTCGCCTAGTAAGACTGCAGTGGAGAGGCCAAATGTTTCGGCATTACCGGTCATGCTCTCTTGCCGGTGGAGGGTGGCAAAGCGGTGATGAATTGCTGGCTTACCGCGTCGCGTATCAGAGCCATCCATGACGTCGTCGTGGATAAGGGCGCATGCGTGTAGAAATTCAAGACTGCTGACTGCATGGACCAATACGGACGTGTGCTCGCCTCCGCAGGCCCGGTTTGCCCAGTAGGCAAAGAGTGGGCGGAGGCGCTTGCCTCCAGTAAGAAACTCTCGCGTTGCTTCGCTGATGGGCGTCAGTTCGGGACCTATATAAGCAAGTCCGACGCTCTCGCGGTCGATCATGGAGGCGAGGGCACTCTCGATCTCTTCACGGAGTTGCATGGTCACAGATTACCTCCGCTTCACCGCCGCCGCCCGTTGGGTAGAGTCGCTTCCATGGGAAAAGGTCTCCACATGGGGCGTAGTGAGTATGTGGCTAGCTGGGTAGCACTTCATGGAGACGTGGAGCCATCTCGGATCGTCGCCGGCTGGCTCTCTTTCGCATTTACAGTGGCCCGGTTCTTGAAGCCGATTTCCGCTAATGGAATCTCGCTCCTGACAATTGTTATCGGTGGAGTGGGTGCGTGGCTCGCGCCGTCGCGATATGTCGCTTTTATTGTAATCGCCGCTCTCATCCTTGACGGGCTAGATGGCACTGTCGCTATTCTCCGAAACGAAGTGACATTACGCGGGGCTGTCCTTGACTCTGCCGCTGATCGTTTAGTGGAAGCTGCTTGGTTGATTGCGCTCTGGCGGTGCGACGTTCCCCTATGGGTTGTGGCGAGTATTTGGGTTGTGGGATTCGTCCAGGAATATTTGAGAGCAAAGATTCGATCTCTCGGTATCTCTGAAGTTGGGGTCGTCACCATAGCTGAGCGCCCAGTGCGTGGTTTGCTGATTGCGGCTGCCATCGGATTATCTTTTCTTGCAACTCCGCTTGCAGTGCTGCTCTTACTTATGGAGTTGTATGCACTCCGCCAGGTTGCCGAGTATGCCTATCGAGTGTTGGACAACTAGGGGTTTGGATTAATTCGCTGGACCGATCGCTTTGCATACGATTTCAGCGCCGATTCCCACCATCGGTAGCCCACCACCAGGATGGACTGAACCACCCACTGAGTAGAGGCCTTTGATGTGGGTGCTGTTTTTTGTACGCGAGAGCGCCGCCGTTCGAGAATTTCCCGCCTTGCCGTAGATGCCGCCACCGGGGGCGCGACTTTCCCGCTCGAGATGTGCTGGAGTGCGAACTTCACAGACTTCAATTCGCTCCCGTACTTGAAATCCGCGGGCTTCTATCTGATCGATGATTTTGTTTTTGTAATCGTCCACAAATACATCGTCTTCCCAATCAATAAATTCTGTTCCCGGAGTGTTTACCAAGACGAACCAACTTTCGGAATCTGCATGCGGTCGCATTTCCGGATCATCTGGAGAGCAGATGTAGATGGTTGGCTCGGCGATGACGTGGGGGTGTTCGCCGAAGAGCGCATCGAACTCGGCGTTGTAATCGGTCGGAAAGAGCACGGTGTTATGCCCAAGCCCGGGAGTGCGGCCGCGCAATCCAAGCAGGAGAACGAAACCACTCAGCGAGGCACTCTCTTTAGCGAGGCGTGCGGACTCCCGAGGTGCATCGATGAGTGAATTAAAAGTATGAGTCGCATCTGCATTGGAAATGACGATGTTGGCCTCACGTAAAGTGCCATCACTTAGCCGAATCCCGGTAACTGCTCCATCGTGGGTTTCGATCGTGGCAACGTCAGAAGATAAATGGATGCGCACTCCAAGAGCTCGGGCGCGAGCGGCCAGCACCTCGCTAAGCGTTCCGACACCGCCTGTGATATGCCACGCTCCAAAAGTATGTTCGATATAGGGGATGGTGAGTAGAGCTGCGGGCGCCTTGCGTGGATCTGATCCCGTGTATGTCGCGTATCGGTCGATGATCATGTGTAAGTGCGGGTCGGAAACTATGGATCGACCAATACCGCGCAATGTACGGTGGGGAGCGATGATGCGGGCATCGCGCCAAAATCCGCTGCGTCGAATCATTGACCAGAGAGATGAAACAGGTGATTGGATAAAAGGTCCGCGCGCCACTCGCCACATTTCGCTACCGCGATCTATGAGGCTTTGCCAATCACTTGCGGCATTAGCTCCGAAAGTGTCAGTGATTGATTGCATGAGATCGCCGCGTGATCCGTAGTAATTGAGTTTTGTGCCATCAGCAAAGCGATATTCGAAGGCAGGGTTTAGCGCTATTAGGGTGAGTTCTTCCTCGAGGGATGCGCCACTCTTGAGAAAGAGATCGCGATAGACCGCGGGCAGCGTGAAGAGCGAAGGTCCTACGTCGAACCGGTAGCCATTGAATTCTTCAGTGCGGCACTTGCCTCCGACGAAGGCGCTGCTTTCGAAAACTTCGACGTCGTGCCCCAGAGCGGAGAGTTTGACGGCGGCGGCGAGCCCGCCTACACCGGCTCCGATAATGGCAATACGGCTCATTGTGCGCCACTTAAAGATCGACCACTCCAGGAGAGATTTCCACGGAGGCGATCAATCCACGATGCGGCGAGCAAGTAAATGAAGAGGCCTATCGCGAGGGGATGAAAGAGCGAAGATGCAATGGGAGAGCGAGTAGCAATTGCCGTCATCACCCGTACGCCTATCGCTATCACCAGTGCGCTCATAGCCAATGCTGAACTCTTTCCGCTTCCCAAAAGGGCCAGGGGGAGTGGGAATATATAGGCACATGCAAATAGCGCGGCCACGAAACTGGCGGAGGTGGGTGATCCAAAGGCGCTCCAGAGAGATTTACGGTATCCAGCCGAAAGCTGACGGAAATCCTCGTACATGCGGCACTCAATAATCTGGGCACCGTTAATAACAGTGCCGTGGTGGCCTGCATGCTTGAGTGCGCGAGCTAAAGCAATGTCATCAAGAACGAAATTCTTCACACTCGAAAAACCTCCGATGTCGGCGAGCGCCGCTGTGCGGATCACCATGAACTGCCCGTTTGCGACAGTGGTAGAGGGTCGCGTGGAGCGCTCACTTGGGCGCAATATCAACGTGGTAAGCCATGTCCATTGGAGAAGCGGCTGGAGTAAGAATTCACTCCAGGAGCGGGTGATTTGTTTGGGATAGATGCTGAGGAAGTCGAGCTTGCTCCGCACAAGCGTAGAAATTGATTGCGCTATCGCGGCCTTGGAGAGTGTGACGTCAGCGTCCATAAGTACGGTGAACTCACTCTCTCGACTCTTGGTGAGGAGTTGGTGGAGAGCAAATGATTTTCCGATCCATTCTCCATTTAATGGTTCGCCACTCAGTACTGTTGCATTATCCATATTCGCAGTTTCTTTGGTGATCAAGGAAAAAGTGTGATCTTCCGAACGATCATCCAAGAGGTATAGCTGCCAATCTTGGAGCGATTCTTGATTTCGAAGTGCTGCGATAGTGGAAGTAATTCTTAGGGCTTCATTTCTGCACGGTAAGAGCACGTTGACTTGCTGGAGAATCTCTGTGGTGGGAGAGAGACGACGCATTGCGATGAGATTAACAAAACAAATCACTAGGTTGAGCACATTGATACCAAGTGCTACTGATGCAAGGACAATCACCCGCGACTAATCCACTTCATGAAAAAGTAGGGGAGTAGTGGCAGCGCAAGGGCGAACCCCCCTACTAGTGCCGTTCCGGGGCGATCAAAGAAGAAGAGATTTCCGATCACTCCTGAAAACAGCGTCCATCCAAGAATGACATCTCCGGTGGCGCTGCTGGGCGCGATCTTGCGCTGTTCGTGTGGAAGCCCCCAATGCAAGATTGCACCAAGGGCAATTCCGCAAAGTAACCAGCCCGCCGCATTTGATAGTGGGATTCCCGTAACGAATGGAATGTCAGGTGACTCTGAATTCCAAGTCCAGCGACCCGCATCAACCATCAACGGATCGAGGAAGAGATCCCAGGCCATGATGGTCCATCCGAAGACCAGCGGTGCCCACCGAGCGGAGATGCGCCGGGCGAGAATCAGGATTGGATGAGAAATCATCGCCCAAGCGAGAGGCACGATGAGCGGAACTCCGGCGATTGCCAGACCCAGAGAGTCCGAATATGAGTACTCGCCAAAGGGCCACGCGGTGTGTACACCGATTTCTTCAACCACAAATCCGAAGAGAGTGGTCGCGATGAGCCAGGTAGCAGCATATTTCGTGCCATGTGCGCTCCACGCCTGCATCAGGCCAGCAAGTGCAAAGGCGGCCACTATGAAAAATGTCAGAGAGAGCAGGCGATCATCTGGCATGAGTGGATAGATCATCTGTGTGGCAATTGCCAGAAGCGTGGTGATCCAGGTCAGGATGGCGGGATATCGACGGCGACGGAAGTTCGCATAGCCACCTCGATACACCCGGACTGACATGTCGTCATTCTGCCCTACTTGGCAGAAATAGTCCGCCCCCCAAGAATGCCTTCTGCCCGGAGGACGCGAAAGCGGGCAAATAATTCCTCGCTATACCAATTTCGAGCCGAAGTGAGTTCGATAGCGCGCTGGTGGGCAGGCGAACCGTATGCGAAGGCGCGCAAATGGGCGCCGCTCTCCCAGAGGGAGAAAGTGCCTTGTAATCCAATAGGTGCCTCGCCAATTCCGATTGCCCCGAGTAGGCCCGGTGCACTCTTGAGCGATTCGGTCACAGGTGGAGTTTCGCGCCAGAAGCGCAACGCTTCGGAGGTTTTGATGCGCGCTCGTGTAATCGCGGCAACTGGCCCCTCTGTCGATGGAAGAACTTCTGCTGTGAAAGGGGAGAAGCCAGCCCATTTGCCCTGCGAAGTAATAGGTGTCAGATCAGCGCTGAAATGGGGTGTACTTCCCCAGGATTTTACTAGGGAGGAGTCATTGAAAATTTCTAGAGCAGACTCCTCTTGGAAAACCGCCAATAATCCCCAAGTGTGTGGGTCTGCATCGCGCGGCGTAAAAGTTTCTCCACGCCCAGTGCCGAGCAATTTGGAAAAAGTAACTCCAGGAAAATTTCGAAGAGCTTGACGTTTGGTGGCCATGAGCGAGATGCCACGAAGGGCACTCATTTCCCAGAAGCGAATCGCGATGATCATCGCTGCGCAGCGGTTTCGCAGATGATGCGTACGACATCTTCTGGGCAATCCCATTGCGGGGCGTGTCCGCAGTGAGGCAACACAATCCATCTCGTATGTGGCGGCACCAATGTACGTTCCTGCCATGTCGAGGCCGGCAAAGTGTGGTCGCTATCTCCAAAAACTACGGTGAGAGGGATTGAAGAGTCGATGGGTGTATCAAAACGTCGGTAAAGCATGGCGTTCCAAGCGGGAAAGTAACCCTTTGACAATCCCATCGCTAGCGCCGCATCAAGTGCGTACTCATATGGAAGTTCTCGCCACTTTGGTGAAGAAGAAGCGAATCCAATTCTTTTCGCCCACATAAATCTCAAAAGATATTTCTGAATAGAATGGGTGAAGACCGCGATCTGTCGTGATTGTGCAGTGATGGGGTTGATTTTCGTATACGGAGTAAGAATCAACCCAGCGGGCGCTAGTCCGATAAATGTAAGCACGCGACTTGGGTGTCTACTCGCAATTTCTAGACCCACCCAACCGCCGAGTGAGTTCCCGACAACATGTGCTTTTTGAATGTCGAGGCTATCCATGTTCGCGACCACAAGATCTGCAAGTGACGCAGGGTCCATAGCTTGGCCCGAGTCGTAAGGAGTCTTCCCATGTCCCGGCAGATCAAACGTGATTACTTCGAAGAGTCGTTCTAGCGCCGGTGCGATGCCCTTCCAAATCGTGCTCGCCGATCCCATGCCGTGAATAAGAATGAGTGGAGTCCCACTTCCGGAGCGGGTCGCAGAGAGGATCACGATCTAATTCTAGGCGAAACGAGCGAAAATCAGTCGCCCACTTTCATCTCTAAGGCACCTGTGATGCGGAGCAACTCTTCAAAAGTTGTGGGATAGACCGCATGAGGATGTCCGGCAGCAGCCCAGACTACGTCATAGTCGTTGAGTGCCACATCGATGATGGTGCGCAGCGGAGCGGGGTGCGCCACGGGGGAGACCCCACCGATCGCAAATCCGGTCGCAATGCGAACTATGTCTGCATCAGCGCGACCTAGATGAGTGATGCCGAGATTATTCGCGACTAGGTCCGTGTCAACGCGATGTCTTCCCGAGGTGAGGATTAATAGTGGTTCGCTCGAATCTCCCAAAGTAAAAATCAGTGACGAGCAGACCTGGCCGACTTCGATTCCTAATCCGGCTGCTGCTTCCTTGGCTGATCGAGCCGATTCACTCAAGATGGTGATCTCAGGAGTGATTCCAAATTCTAATAGCGCTGTGCGCACTCGCTCCACGGCAGGGTGGTTGTTGACTGCCTCATGGCTCATAAACCGTAACTTTACCCCTAAGCGACATATTCCGAAGATAGAATGCGAAGGTGAGACAGCCGCGTAATTTGATCGCCAATCTTGGAGTGGTGGCAATGATATTTCTCTTGACGCCACTTCAGGCGCACGCTCACGCCGAGTTGATTGCTTCAACTCCGGCAATCTCCAGTCAATTGTCAATTTTGCCCACCAAGATCGTGCTCCTCTTCGGTGAGGATCTCTCAGACCTTGCCGGAGCGAACGCAGTCATCGTGACAGATCCATCAGGTGTTGAAATATCCAAAGGTCAGAGCAAAGTGAGTGGTTCATCCTTGACCCGCGAATTGAATTCCAGCAAGGCTGTTGGTACATATCGCGTTGACTTTCGGGTGCTCTCCGAGGATGGGCATCCGGTAGCTGGCCAATTCGACTTCTTCTTGCATAAGCCTGAAGTCATTCAGCCTTCGAAGGGCGTGGTGAATTCGGACGATTTGCCGGCGCAAAAAAGTTTCTTTGCTGTTCACATAAAACACCTCTCGATTGTGTTACTAGTACTGTTGACTCTAGGAATATGGGCCTTAGTTGAATCGCGCGCCCGCCGCAGAAGGAGTTCGATGTGACGTCAACCGTGCTCTTCGTCTGTGTCCATAACGCTGGTCGCTCGCAAATGGCGGCAGCATTCCTCAAGCACCATGGCGGCGCGCGGGTAGAAGTGCTCTCTGCGGGTTCAGCCCCGGCGAATACCATCAATCCATCAGTTGTTGAAGCGATGCTCGAAGTCGGTATCGATATTTCTGCTGAAGTTCCGAAAGTACTTACCAACGAGGCGGTGCAGGAAAGCGACGTAGTCATCACGATGGGATGCGGTGATGCATGCCCGTTCTATCCAGGCAAGCGATATCTCGATTGGGAGTTAGATGATCCTGCCGGTCAGGGCGTTGAGTCCGTGCGACCAATTCGCGATGAAATAGAGCAGCGAATCCTCAACTTACTTTTAGAATTACCTTAATCTGTAATCAGTCGAAGTTCCGTCGCATATTTCTTGCCAGCTGCTACGTAATATTGAGCGTTTGGACTTCCAAACCCAGGTTCAACCGAATTTAGGATTAATTTCGCGGGAACCCCCAAAGCTTTGGCGTAATCCGGGATGGTGGTGTTTGGCGGCACTAAAGCTTGTGCCCCCACGAGAGCGTTGAAGCCAATGGTGCTGCCTTGTAATACGGTCGAACCCGAACCGATCAGAGAGGCATTGCCAATGATCGCGCCTTCAATATGCACGTTATGCCCAATAACAACGTCATTACCGATGGTCGTGACGTGCTTAGAGTGCGTGTGAATGACTGCTCCGTCTTGAATATTTGTTCTTGAACCCACCGTGATAACTCCCGTGTCCCCTCGCAGAACTGCCCCCGGCCACACAGTCGAATCTGGACCAATCACCACACTTCCAATGATGACGGCATCGGGGTGCACGTAGGCGGAATCATGGATCAGGGGGATGAGGTCACCGAGGGCGTAAATAGGCATGAGAGCAGGTTAGCCTCCATTTCGGGGGCATTCGATGTCGGACAAGAGGTCAATTGAGAGTGAGATCACGCTCATTTGACCGATTCTCGAGAAATTCACAGCGATTTTGACCATTTGAGGGCCGAAAAAGAGGCATGATTCGCGCGTTCAGGCATTTTTGAAGAGAAGTTGATGTCAAGGAGTTGATGATGGCCACCGATTACGACACCCCGCGAAAGACCGATGACGAACTCACCGAGGAATCGATTGAGGAGTTAAAGGCGCGTCGAGCGGAAGCGCAATCTGGTCAAGTCGATGTAGACGAAGCAGAACTTGCTGAAACACTCGAATTGCCAGGCGCCGACCTCTCTGGCGAGGAACTCACCGTACGAGTGCTACCCAAGCAGGCAGATGAATTTACTTGTTCACGTTGTTTTCTTGTTCACCACCGCACGCAACTTGCTAAAGGCGAGGGCGTCACTGCGGTCTGTAGCGAGTGTGCGTAACTTTCTCGTCTACCCCTTCTTGTTGAGCAGATCCGCGATCGTCTCGGATTGCCTGGTCGAAACGAATATGTAGGGTCGACGTTTCTCAGGATCTGCAATGTCAATCTTCACTGCTGTATGAATCCAGCCTCGCATGATGATGAGAGCCGCCGGATCTGCTTTCGGTCCCAATGTGGAGCGAGTTGCTGCCCGATCGAGTGGAGTGCAGAGCGTGATGTGTGCTCGAGGAATCCTATTTCCCTCAGCGATGAACATCTCGCCATCGATGCTAATTCCAAAGGTAGAACGCCAGAGCGAGAAGCTCACTAAACCGGCAGCAAGCAATCCTCCGATCAAACCCACGAGGACACCGAATGGTGCGCCAAAAACAAGACCAATAGCCAGCCCAAAAATTAGCGCGAGAAACCACGCGATCGGTGGGGGATAGACCTTCTCTATATACATGTCATCCTCGAGTTGATCGTTTGGTGAGCAGACGCATGAGCAGTGGTGGCCGCTTGAGTCCGAAAGTGATCGCAACGAATGAATCAATCATTTTGGCAGGCAGTAGACGCACGTAGGGGATTGCGCCAGTTCCTTTGCCCACCAAGTAGCGAGTTCGAGGAGAGTCGCTTTCGATCGCATCGCGGATCACTCGTGCCACTGGTGTGGGCTCGGGGTATTCGGCGTGCACAAGGCGGGCAGCTTTCTTGTAAATCTTCTGGTGTGGACCGGTTGTCGGAAGTTGTGTCCCCGCTTTAGACCAGATGTTTGACGAAAAAGAAGCCGGTTCGACCAGGCTGACGTGAATGCCACTGCCGGTGAGTTCGACGCGTAGCGCATCGCTTAACGCTTCTAGAGCGAACTTGCTCGCGCTGTACCAACCTAGAAAGGGCGCAGCCACTCTTCCACTTACTGATGAAATGTTGATGATGCGTCCGCTTCCTCGGCTTCTCATGCTGGGGAGAAATCCTCGGATGAGCTCTGCGGGGATGAAGAGATTTACTCGAACTTGCTCGGCTGCGTACGCCGACTCTACATCTTCGATCGCCCCTGGTGCGGCAAAGCCAGCGTTATTGACCAAGGCATACGGCGCTTGTCCTAACAGATCCAAGGTCTGAGAGATGAGCAGCGAGGCGCTCTCCGGCTCAGTGAAATCAGCGACCAGCACCTCCACCCCAGGTACGTCTCGGAGTAATCCGTCGGCTTGGGAAGGCGTGCGAGCGGTACCGACTACTCGCCAGCCCGCAGAGACCAGTTCGCGAGCGGTGTAGAGCCCAATTCCGCTGGTCGCCCCTGTGATTAACGCGGTCTTGTCAGAGTGAGAAAGAGACATGGAAGAAAGGTACTCTGGGAACGTGGCACGCGTCCCTTCAACTACTCCACCGGCTGATGCTCAATCAGCTCAAGTGCATCCCGATGCACCAAGGTCTGGGCAAGAGATCCCCTCCCATCTCGAGCATTGCTTCGGCTGCGGCCCCTCTCATCCCACTGGTCTACGAATTCGCTCGACTGCAGGTGAGGGCGCCAGCATCACCTCTATCTTTACGGTCTCTGAATTTCACCAGGGAGCCCCTGGTTTGGCGCACGGAGGAATCTTGACGCTGGCCTGTGACGAAGTTCTTGGTCACTTGATGTGGCTCTTGCGCAAACCAGCCGTTACGGGACGACTCGAAACTGATTTTCTACTCCCCGTCCCCGTCGGTTCGGTGATTCATCTCAGTGCAGAGATCCTGGGTGTCTCTGGGCGCAAAGTTTATTCACGGTGTGAAGGACGATTGAATTCACCAGACGGTCCTGTTGCTATTCGAGCGCAATCGCTATTTGTTATTGTTGATATGCAACATTTTCTTGATTCAGCTCCAGAGGATTACCTCACCCGGATTCAAGGCAATCCGGCACTGATGCGCGAGATTGACTCTTCCTTTGAGGTCAACCCCTAATGATCGAAGTTCTCATTACTCGCAGCGATCCGAGTCTTTCGTTACCGGCCTATGCCAAGCCAGGCGATGCTGGGGCTGATCTTTGCAGTAGCGAGGATCTGGTTATCGCTCCCGGGGAGCGCGCTCTTGTGTCGACTGGTCTTTCGATTGCTCTTCCGGATGGTTTTGCAGCTTTTGTGCACCCACGTTCCGGCCTTGCGATAAAAAGTGGAATTGGCATCGTTAATGCTCCAGGTACCATCGATTCGGGTTACCGCGGCGAGATCAAGGTGATAGTCATCAATCATGACCGTGCAGAGGATTTCGTAATTAAGCGCGGGGATCGCATCGCCCAATTAGTGATTCAACGCGTAGAAAGCGCGCAATTCGTGGAAGTAGAAGTTCTTCCTGAAAGCGCACGTGGTGCTGGTGGGTTCGGTTCGACTGGGGTGGCTCATGAATAAGCGGGAGATGTCACGAACGGAGCAATATGCAGACTCTCTGCATACCGACACAAATCGTCACATGCATACACGTGTTGCGGACTTGCAACCGCGCCGCAGAGCCACCGTTATCGGGACGATCAATTCACTCGTCATTCGCCCACGCTCTGGAGTCCCTGCGTTAGAAGTTGAGATACAGGATGGTTCCGGAAAACTGACTTGCATCTGGCTCGGACAGCGGAGCATCGCGGCAGTCACGCCCGGACGAGATATAGAGGTCACTGGAATGATCATGCAAAACGAAGAGGGTTGGCTCTCTTACAACCCTGTATATCGACTCTTTCCAGATACCAAATGAGCGATCACAGCAAAGTTATTGATGCCCTCGGTGGTAAACGTGGGGTTATTGATTCAGGTCTGCCATCGCTCGCGTTTGTATTTGTCTTTACAATTAGCCGGAAACTAGATCTGTCGCTCATTATTGCGTTGGCGATCGCTGCGGTTGCTGCTATTGCGCGTTTAGTAAAGCGCGACACCATACAGCACGCTATTTCTGGACTTGTAGGCGTACTTATATGTGCTTGGTTTTCGCGTAGCACGGGCAAAGCGGAGAATTTCTTTCTTCCCGGCATGATCAAGAGTGCGATCTATGGTGTGGTTTATTTGGCGGCAAACTTGCTGCGGTGGCCAATCCTTGGATTGGTGCTGGGTCCGATTCTTGGTGAGAATCTTGGTTGGCGGAAGAATCCGGTGCGCCTAAGGGCCTACCTGCTGGCCGGGTGGGTATGGGTCGGGCTCTTTGTCGTCCGCCTTGGCATCCAAGTACCGCTCTACTTGGCTAATGAAACGACTGCACTGGGTGTAGCCACTCTTGTCGTGGGATGGCCACTTTTCTTGTTGACCGTGTATCTCACTTGGGCAATTTTAAAACGCAGCGCACCGGCGGTCGAAATCGAAGAAGAAAAAAACTAGTCTGCGTGATTTGGGGCTAAGCAAGCTTGCAACGCTGGCTCGGACTCTGCAGTAGCCACGAAAAGCAGTTCATCTCCCGCTTCAAGGGTGTCGTCTGGAGATGGAGTGATGACACGTGTGTCGCGAAGGATTGAAACTAAAGTTGCGTCGGATGGAAGCGCGAGATCGCGAACCCATTTACCGACACAAGGCGCGCTACTAGGAAGAGTGATCTCAACCAGGTTGGCTTCACCTTGGTTGAATGTGAAG
>CAIMVH010000075.1 GCA_903844855.1 uncultured Actinomycetes bacterium
GCCTGATTGCGCTGCAGTTGCTGGCGAGTGCCGCAGCTGAAGGGAAGACCGTTGCGCACGCCACCGGCTCTCGCGCATTTACTGAAGGTCTCCGCAAGCGAGTTGGTCCGCGTGCAGGAGCACTCATGAAGTATTTCAACTCATTTATGAGGAAGGGTGAACCGTTTGATCTACTCGTCGCCGATGAGGCGCACCGCATTCGCGAAACGAGCGCAAACCAGTGGACAAAGAAGGAGGACCGCGGCGGTTCTCAAATTGAAGAGCTGCTTGATTCGGCAAAGATTGCCGCGTTCTTCATTGATGACCGTCAAGTTGTGCGGCCGGGCGAAGTTGGCAGTGCAGCATTGATTCGTGAGGCGAGCGCCGAACGTGGTCAGCCGGTGTTCGAATATGACCTTGCGGCACAGTTCCGTTGCGGTGGATCCGATACGTATGTGCGCTGGGTGGATCGACTAATCGGTGTCAGCACAGACGGTGATGAGATCCTTGACATTGAGCAGGCTGGTTTCGACTTCTCTGTCGTGGACTCACCAGCTGCACTGGAACAGGAAGTACAGCAGTCGCTTAAGAAGGGGCAGAACTCCCGATTAGTTGCTGGTTTCTGCTGGCCGTGGAGTGACCCTCTAAGCGATGGCACGCTTGTCAACGACGTTGTGGTGGGCGATTGGCAACGACCGTGGAACGCCAAGCCAACGGCTGGTCGCTTGGCCCCTGGGATCCCGAGCTCAAATGCGTGGGCAATCGACCCAGAGGGCGTTCACCAGGTTGGCTGTGTGTATACCGCTCAGGGCTTTGAGTTTGATCGCGTGGGTGTTATCTGGGGCGATGACCTGGTGTGGCGAGCCGGCAAGGGGTGGGTCGCACAGGCTCAGCACTCATTTGACTCTGTCGTGAAACGTGCCGAGAAGAAGGATCCTGAGTTCTACAGGCAGCTAATCGCCCAGACGTATAGGGTGCTTCTCACCCGGGGCATGAATGGGTGTGTCGTGGCGTTTACGGACGAAGAGACGAAAAGATTCGTTGAATCACGCATCAAACCTTGAGATTGCGCTACCTAAAGATCTGAAACGTTTTAGCTTTACTTCAGTTTGGTACGAACTGGAAGACCCATTTACACCCTGAACTCGCGTCAATGTAGTAGTCAGCATCGTCCAGATTGAAAAGATTGGATTCCCCGGTAACTGGTTTCTTGTTATTCAATATTTCGTTGACTAGCGTTTCAAACATAAAGGTTCCGTCGGCCCGCTTCAAGCTCGCTCCGTGATAGCAGCCAACCGAACTATTAGCAGAGGCAATCCACTGGAGCACATAGTTTCCCGAAAGGCGGAATGCCTTGGACGCGCTGATCCCCTTCCCTTTGATTACTACTGTTTCGCGTTGCGCCACAATGGGCGTTGGCTCCGCAGTCTGTTCTGATGTCGGCGCAGATTCAACCGTTCCGCCAGAACCCCCGCAGCCGATGAATACAACTAGGGCAAATACCGTAAGTGCTTTCATGTATCTCCTTGTCTCTCTTGGGCTGAAGCTCAGCGCTTTGGGCGAGACATTAGCCAGATGAGTGAGCCCACAATGAAGCCAAAGAACCAAACCATGAAGATCAGGGTGACCCCAATGCCTGTACCGATCGCAGCTCCAGCCGCTTCGGCCTCACTCGTGGTCGAGATTTGGCTGACATTGTTAAGTCCCGTAACCAGCCAGAGAACGCAGAGCCCGCTCCAGATAACTAGGCCCCAAGTTGCCTTTCTCCATTTCGGCATA
>CAIMVH010000076.1 GCA_903844855.1 uncultured Actinomycetes bacterium
ATGATGGTGCGACGCGCGCGTACCCATCCCGATTCAACCGCACTTCTGAGGGATCGACCCTCTCGTACTTCATCACGAAGACGTTCAAAGAAGACAACGAACGAGTCCGCCGTGATACCGATTGCAACAATGGCACCAGCAATACCGGCGAGTGTCAAAGTGAAACCAATAGCCTTGCCAAGTACTAGGAACATCAGCATGGCAAGCGCGCCAGCGACAGCGAGTGAACCGATCGTGACTAGACCAAGGCCGCGATAGTAAAGCAGCGAGAAAAGAACCACGAGAATTAATCCAATGAATCCAGCCAAAAGCCCAGCGCGAAGTTGATCAGCACCGAGAGTGGGTGAAATTTGCTGGACTTCTCCGCGATCGAAGGCGAGCGGAAGAGCGCCGTACTTAAGAACGTTGGCAAGATCGGCGGAATCGGCTTGCGTGAAGTTACCGGTGATCTGTGCATTTCCCGCAGTAATTGCAGAGATAATCCGCGGAGCAGAAATTACTAAGCCATCGAGAACAATGGCCACTTGATTCTGTGGCTGAGGGAGTGAGACAACTTCAGAGGTCAATTCACCAAATTTGGTGGTGCCATCTCCGTTGAAATCAAGGCTGACCATCCAACCGCCACCGCCTTGTTGATCCAGGACAGCTGAGGCAGTAGAGACATCTGCACCTACAACCTTGGCTGGCGCTAGCAAATACTTGATTGCACCGGAACGATCACAAGAGACGAGTGCAGCCTTAGGATCATCTCCGCCGCCACCTTGCACGCTCTCTTTCTTAGTGCAGTCATAAGCTGCATATTGTGCGCTCAAGGCCGCCGTCAGATCTCCCGACGCGACGGTGGCAGTGTCGACCGGACTTGCCGCCGGCGGTCCTTCAAGAAGAACTTGGCGGAATCGAAGCTCTGCGGTTTGGCCCACCAATTCAACAATACGGCGACCGGTGTCACCAGGCACAGAAATAACGATCTGACGATTCGTCCCGCTACCTACAGCGGTGACTTCGGATTCAGCGACACCAAGTGAATTGACGCGTTGGCGAATGATTCCAACAGCCTGATCGATCGATTCAGGAGTAAGTTTATTCTGCTTATCAGCAGTGGCTACGCGTGGAACTAGAGTGACTGACGTTCCACCACGAAGGTCAAGACCCAGGCGCACGCTCTTGGCACCTTGAATAAATGCGGTAGCACCCAGAGCAATGATCAGCACAAAAAGAATAAGGAGCGCCCTACTGGGGCGCGATGAGGTAGGTGTTGCCATTTAGTCGGCCTTCTCAACTTTCGTGATGGCGCCCTTGGTCCACGTGGTGTGGACCCCCGGGGCGATCTCCAAAACAACTTCACTATCGCCCATCGAAATGATGGTTCCCTTGACTCCGCTCGAGGTGATCACGCGGGCGCCAGGTCCGAGCGCGGCGATCATGGAGACCATAGCTGCCTGCTTCTTACGGTTGGGCCGGATGATCAAGAACCAGAAAGCAGCGGCCATCAAGACCAGTGGCAACATAGATTGGATCTGCTCCATGGACAATCTCCTCAACGAAAGGTTCGACCAGGTAGGTCAGTAGGTTTGGCAATTCTAGGGGTATTGGAAGCCCTCACCGCACCCTGGTCGCCTCAGGGTGCGTCGAAGATCTCGGGTTGATCAACTCCAGCCGGTGCTTGCAAGCCCAGATGGCTCCATCCGGCAGCGGTGGCGATCCGACCTCGGGGGGTACGCGCGAGCAATCCAGCCCGAAGGAGGAAGGGTTCGGCCACACTGGCAACTGTCTCCATCTCCTCGCCCACCGAGAGTGCGAGCGTTGAAAGTCCCACTGGTCCGCCACCAAATTTGCGAATGAGTGCGTCAAGTACCCCCAGGTCAAGACGGTCTAGCCCGAGCTGGTCCACTTCATAGACCTCGAGGGCAGCCTCTGCAGCTCCCAGAGTGAGAAGTGACAAATCGTGCACTTGAGCGTAATCACGAACTCGCCGCAAGAGTCGATTGGCGATACGAGGGGTTCCCCGTGACCGACGAGCTATCTCGGCAAGTGCGTCACCTTCAGCAGTAATACCGAGGAGTGCGGCGCTGCGTGTGAGCACTTGCTCGAGCTCACTACTTTCATAGAAATCGAGGTGGGCGGTGAAGCCAAAGCGGTCACGGAGCGGACCTGGTAGCAATCCGGCTCGCGTAGTCGCGCCGACCAACATGAAACGAGGGAGCGCCAAAGGAATAGCAGTCGCCCCCGGACCTTTGCCGACAATGACATCCACACGAAAATCTTCCATAGCCATGTAGAGCATCTCTTCGGCAGGTCTTGCCATCCGGTGTATCTCATCAAGAAAGAGCACCTCACCTTCGACAAGCGAGGAGAGGAGCGCGGCCAGATCTCCAGCGTGCGCGATCGCTGGCCCACTCGTAATCCGAAGTGGAGCGCCCAATTCGGCTGCCATAATCATGGCAAGTGTGGTCTTGCCCAATCCTGGAGGACCAGAAAAGAGCACATGATCGGGAGTGCTTGATCTTCCTTTGGCAGCTTTGAGAACTAAATCGAGTTGCTGGCGAACGCGATGCTGACCCACGAATTCGTCGAGTGAGCGAGGTCGCAATGCAGACTCGATATGCCGCTCCTCAATTGACGCACCCGTTGCAAGATCGTTTATTTCAGCCACGATCTCTACTCCTTAAAGCACTCTTCAATAAGGCCGCTGTTTCACTCTCATCAATTTCACCACTGGCGACCTCTTGTGCAACTACGTCTATGGCCTCTGCGGCTTCACGAGCCGCAAAACCTAATGAAAGAAGGGCGGCATGCACCTGCGTGCGCCATGGCGCAGTCGCCACGCCCATGGTGCGCGCCGTCACATGCATATCAGGAGAGCCAATCCGATCCTTCAATTCCAAAACGATGCGCTGCGCACCTTTCCGACCAATTCCAGGCACCATTTCTAAAGTCTTAAAGTCTTCAGTAGCTACAGCCATTCGCAAAGTGTTAGGCGAGTGCACTCCGAGCATGGCCTGTGCGAGCCGAGGCCCTACACCTGTAGCAGTTTGCAAAAGTTCAAAGGTGCTTCTTTCATCATCGTTGATGAAACCAAAAAGCGTGAGTGAATCTTCTCGAACGACGAGTGAAGTGGCGAGGGTAACATCGCTACCTACATGCAGCGAGCTTGATGTTGCGGGCGTGATGTGTACCGATACACCGAAGCCACCCATTTCGATGACAGCAGAATCAATATTGATAGAAGTGACTCGTCCGCGTAGCGTGGCAATCATTGAGCCACGGCTGCCGTACGGACCGGGGATCTCCAAATATGACAAATGCCAAGAGCCAAGGCATCTGCAGAATCTGCTGGAGACGGGATCGAAGCAAGTCCTAGCAACCTGGCAACCATCGTGCCCACTTGCGATTTATCTGCTCGCCCGTTTCCAGTAACTGCCGCTTTCACTTCACTCGGCGTATGTTGAGTCACCGGGATGCCACGCCGGCTGGCCGCCACCATTAAGACTGCGGAAGCTTGTGCAGTCGCCATCGCGCTAGCGACGTTCGCTTGGGAGAAAACGCGCTCAATGGCAACCGCGTCCGGTTGGTATCGGTCTAGCCACATCGTGAAATGGGTATCAAGTTCTAACAAGCGATCGGCCAACTCAGCGCTCACCGGGGTGCGCAAGGTATCCACTGCAATCATGATCGGGGCGCGACCTGGCACGCCCTCCACTACGGCAATTCCGCACCTGGTCAGGCCGGGATCCAGCGCTAGAACCCGCACGTTGACCTCCTATCCGAACATCTGTTCGATAAGAGTACGCCATGGGAGGTGATCCCGTCCCATTGCGAGCGGCGGGCGTGTCTGCCTGACGGCAGGGTTACAGATCGAGGGCCGCCATGACTTCATCTGAGACGTCGAAGTTGGCAAAAACGTTTTGTACGTCGTCGACTTCTTCAAGGGCTTCGATCAATTGGAAGACCTTGGGAGCGCTCTCCTCGTCGAGGGGGATGGAGATGCTTGAGAGAAAAGAGGAGTCAGCCGAGTCGTAGTCAATGCCAGCGGCTTGAAGTGCGGTTCGGACAGCGACCATGTCGCTTGCCTCGCTCACCACTTCAAAGGATTCTCCAAGATCGTTTACCTCCTCAGCACCTGCTTCGAGGACAGCGAGAAGAATGTCATCTTCAGAGAGCGAACCTTTCGAAACGATAATTACGCCTTTGCGATTGAAGAGATAGGCCACTGACCCAGGGTCAGCCATATTGCCTCCGTTGCGGGTGACCGCAACCCGCACATCGGTTGCCGCACGATTGCGATTATCTGTGAGACATTCGATGAGGAGGGCTACCCCGGCTGGCCCATAACCTTCGTACATGATGGTCTTGTAATCGGCGCCACCTACTTCTTCACCACTGCCGCGCTTCAGGGCGCGTTCGATGTTGTCGCTCGGTACAGAATTCTTTTTTGCTTTTTGAACCGCGTCAAAGAGGGTGGGATTGCCAGCCATGTCGGCGCCACCTGTGCGAGTGGCTACTTCAATATTTTTGATAAGGCGTGCAAAGAGCTTTCCACGTCTTGCATCGATGACGGCCTTCTTATGCTTGGTCGTCGCCCATTTGGAATGGCCTGACATGGTGCGTCCTCTCGATCAATTCGGGCAATACTATCGAACCTTGGTGCAGGCTCAGAAACGCTATCTGCAGACCTCTTGCAAGAAATATTTATGGACTCGAATGTCTTCTGTAACCTCAGGATGAAATGACGTAGCCAGAAGATGTCCCTGACGTACGGCGACTGGATATGCAAGGCCATCTCTCTCAACAGATGCCAATACTTCGACGCCCTCCCCCGCCTGCTCTATCCAAGGAGCACGGATAAAAACAGCCCGCATCGGATCGCTTCCCCAGACTGGCACTGGCAGATCTGTTTCAAATGAATCTACTTGGCGCCCAAAAGCATTTCGCCTTACGGTGACATCTAATCCACCAAGATTTTCCTGACCCGCCGCTGCATCAAGAACGCTATTTGCGAGCAGGATCAGTCCAGCACACGAACCATAGGTCGGCATTCCATCACTAATGCGATCACGCAACGGCTCCAAGAGATCAAAAGCGCGCATCAATTTCCACATTGCAGTCGACTCGCCGCCAGGAAGAATAAGAGCATCAACGCTAGCAAGTTCACCTACACGTCGAACCGAAATTGCTTCGCCTCCCGCAGCATCAATGGCGACTAGATGTTCACGAACGTCACCCTGTAATGCGAGAACTCCGACAACCGTGCTCAGGAGTTACCAGCCACGCTCAGCTAGGCGGTGGGGTTGTGGAATATCGGCGACGTTGATGCCCACCATTGCTTCTCCCAATCCCCGGGATACCTTGGCAATGACGTCTGGATCATCGTAGAAAGTAGTGGCTTTGACCATGGCTGCGGCACGTTCTGCCGGATTACCTGATTTGAAAATGCCAGAACCGACGAAAACTCCATCTGCTCCGAGTTGCATCATCATTGCGGCGTCGGCTGGTGTGGCAATTCCACCGGCCGTAAAGAGCACCACAGGCAATTTGCCGGTACGAGCGATTTCACACACTAATTCGTAGGGAGCCAAAAGTTCTTTGGCAGCGACATAGAGCTCATCTTCGCGAAGTGAGGAGAGGCGACGTATCTCTCCACCAATCTTTCGCATGTGTGTCGTTGCATTGGAAACATCACCAGTGCCAGCTTCGCCCTTAGAGCGAATCATTGCCGCACCTTCGTTGATCCGGCGAAGCGCTTCTCCAAGATTGGTAGCACCGCACACGAATGGAATCGTGAAGCCCCACTTGTCGATGTGGTGTTCGTAATCTGCGGGAGTGAGAACTTCGGATTCATCGATGTAATCCACACCCAGTGATTGCAAAATTTGCGCTTCGACGAAGTGGCCAATGCGAGCCTTTGCCATGACTGGAATCGACACCGCGGCGATAATCGCATCAATCATGTCTGGATCGGAAGAGCGAGCGACTCCACCTTGCGCGCGAATATCTGCCGGCACTCGCTCAAGGGCCATCACCGCAACTGCTCCGGCATCTTCGGCAATCTTGGCTTGCTCGACGTTAATAACGTCCATGATGACGCCGCCTTTGAGCATTTCGGCCATGCCGCGCTTAACCCGTGCAGTACCAGTCGTGTTCTCAGCCATCGCTACTCCTCAGTTCGGAGAGCCTTCCTCTCCATAAAATCGATTCTACTTGCTCGGAGAGGCGCTTGGCGCGGCGGTTTTAGCCGTGGTGGGAGCCACTGGGGTGGCTACGGGAGTGCGATCAGGGAGAATCTTCGGGCTCTTTGTGCGATCAGCAAGCCAGATCCAGACCTGGCCTGGCGCAAAGAGCATCTCCTCTCCATTAGGGAGAGTAAAGGTGGTCCCGGAGGCCAAATCCGGACGGCTCCAAGTGGTCTTAAATACTCGCCCGTCCCGAAGCACAAAAGCTTCGCCTGTGCCCACCGTTTCTGACATAGGCGTGTTCCCACCAAACTTATCGCCGTACTCACTCGGATGAATCCTGACCATTTGCACGACTAACGTGGAAGGTCCCAACTGCGCACCAAGTGAATCAACATCCACATCTCCATCGTGGGAAAGCAACCAGCGCTTCTCAGTATTGGACCACGTGGCTAGGTACGAACTCGCTGGCCAATTCATTTCAACGCTTGTGAGCGTCTCTCCACCAGCAGGCAGCGAACCGAAACTCCAACCAACACTCTTCGCGATAACGACACCTTCGGCCTTTGCCAACAACGCGATCGGATCAAGGATGAGGTTGGTAGGTGCGTAGCGAGTCTTGTCGCGATAGTAGATCTTGGGAGACTCACGCTGAGCACCTAGATTGACCACATTTGCCTTCGCAATAACCGGAAGTAATTTCGATTGCGCTCCAGAGTAGGCAAAAGCCACACGACCGTAAGGGGCCAGGATGTCAATATCGCTAATGCGAGCACTTCGGACTGGGCCAATTTGGGTTGGTATCTCACTTGAAAAGATGGCCGCCAACCTAGTGAGACCGCCTTCAACTTGTTCTACATAGACGACATCCGCTGAAGCCAAACCGATTTGTGGATGCGCTGGCTTCGTGTCATCGATCTTTACCGCAAGAACTGCAGAAGAAATCGCATCACGACCACTCAGAGGATGTACGAGCGGTTTTGGAATGGCAGGTGACTCACTTGATGTCGAACTCGGGGAATCGCTCGCCGAGCCGCAGGCAGTCAGCAAAATAATAAGGATTGGAATGGAAATCTTCTTCTTACTCGTTCGCATGCGGAAACTCCCCTTCGAAGTATTGAGGTGAAGGCGCATGTCCAGCCAATCTAAAAAGCCTGACGAGCGTCTTCTCCCGAACAGCATGCACCGACCGTACCGCATCAGCATGGAGAGCATGAGCTAACGCCGAACGTTCTTGTGCTCCACGAATCATCTCGCGCACATTGTCATCGGCCTCAAAGTAGATCGAAGATAGATCGTCGCTCAGCTCACGTTCAAGGCGCTCACGCTTGTCACCGGTCGCCTCTCTCGCATCATGAGCGGCGCCTGCGAGCAGAAGTGAAGATGCCGGGTCGAGGTTTCCAGAAGTGGAGATTTCTAGGGCGACCCCCACCCTTCGTTGCAGCGCCGCATCAAGAGTGGCCCAAGAGGTCTCTACTCGATGATGCAGGCGATCCAAGCGCGCGGCCGTGAAGGAGAGATACCACCCCAAGAGCGCCAAAACAAAGAAGAGGCTCACTACGCCAATACTCATTCGCCCCTCCTCCTGCGCGATGCAGATTCACTTACTCTTTGCCCGCTTGCAGTAATCATCTCGTAAATTGCCAAGATTTTAGGAACAATCTCGTCCCAATCAAACATGGGAGAACGTGCCGAACCAAGGAGCCTGTACTGCGCACGCAAATCATCATCACTCATCATTTTGAGGATCTTCGCAGAGAGTTCGAGAACGTTTTCGTTCTCGAAGTACTCGGCAGCACCGCCGAGTACATCAACGAATGGCGGTAGGTCGCTCGCCAAGATTGCCGCGCCGCTTGCCATCGCTTCTGCGATGATGATGCCAAAAGACTCTCCCCCTGTATTCGGAGCGACATAAAGTGAAACCGACTTAAGAAAGTCTGCCTTTTGCGAATCAGAAATCTCTCCGAGAAAATGGAAATGTTGCGCGATCTCTTCGCCGTATGTTTTTGTGATCTTCTCCATCACGTCGCGTGAGTCTCCACGTCCAGCAACAAGAACTCGCACGTCAGCGAGCTCACCCCTTGCACGCAAGAGAGCAAACGCTTGCACCAAGAGATCGAAGCCCTTACGCGCGTCTTCAAATCGGCCAAGGAAGCCGATAGTGCGATCGTTCCAATCGAGATTTACGGTTGCCATCGCAAATGGTGCTGTGTCAACTCCGTTTGGAATCACCACCGCATCCCCCCCGAGATGTTCAACCAAGGTCGAGTGCGCGGCCGAACTGACTGCAATCCGTGCACTCAATTTATCCATTGCAGGTTCGAGAATAGGGGCCGCTGCATTCATCGCCCAACTCTGCGGATATGCGGCATGAAAAGTTCCCACCATAGGACCGCTTGCCGCCCAGCATGCCAATATTGAGAGTGAAGGAATTGTCGGCTCATGTAAGTGCAACAGATCAAAGTCGCCTTCCGATATCCACTTACGTACTCGACCATTTGCTATCGGCCCAAACGCCAGTCGAGCGACTGCCCCGTTGTAAGGAACCGGAATCGAACGGCCCGCTCCCACTATGAACTCAGGGCGCTCCTCATCTCCCGTATCAGGGGTTAACACCGAAACGAAATGACCTTCCTCCATGAGTCGCAAGGCCAGATCACGAATATGAAATTGCACTCCACCCGGAACGCTCCAGTCATAGGGCGAAACCAACCCAATGCGCAGCTTCTTCATCGGTCAGCGCTCCACAGCGGTTGGAACATGTGCCAATCCCATGGTGCTTTGACTATTTCTGCTGCAAAGTAATCAGCACACATTTGCGTCATACGTTGAATCTCTGCTGACTTATTCGCCTTCCGATCCGGATTAATCGGAGATCCAAAGCGAAGGATGATCCCATTTTTTGTGTAAGTAACTACGGTTGGCAAAATTGGTCTACCACTTTGAAAAGAGAGCGCCGCAGGGCCAGGAGGCATCGTCGTCTGCTCACCGAAAAATGTCACAGGAATGCCATGTTGTGAAAGATCGCGATCTGCAACGAGAGCGATAAGTGATCCCTCTTTGATCTTGCGCATCAGTGGGAGCATGACCGTTGCATCAAGTGGGTAGACATCCATGCCGAGGCTCTGGCGATACTCCAGAAATTGTTGAAAGAGGCTCTCCGGCTTGAGCCGTTCCGCTACCGTTGCAACACGAATGCCCTTCAACGCTATACATGCTCCCGCATGATCCCAATTGCCGGAGTGCGGAAGGGCGGCAATGGCGCCGCCATCGCTGAGAGCCGCACGCAAATTCTCTTCTCCTTCTATAAGAACCGTGTCTACGATTCTGGTCCGGCTCCAATCTTGCAATCGAAATGTGTCACACCAATAGCGCATGTACGAGCGCATGCCCTTGCGCGAGAGCTCGCGCATTTCTACCCTGGTGAGCCCAGGACAAACCCGCGCCAAATTTCGTTCATATTGTGTGATGGCTTTGCCCTGAGCAAGCCAACTCTGATCTGCAAGCAAAGAGAAAGACCGGTATGCCAAAAATTCCGGGAGGAAACGCGTAGCACTCCATCCGGCTGAGTAGGCGACTCCGGCGAACTCATCAAACATCGTTGCGCCACACTTGTGCCATGCGTTGTCCAAAAGTAACGATTGATGCGACAGCAATAAGCCAGAGACCGATTGCACCGACATATGGCAGGCCTAGACCCGCAAGACCCGTAGTGACCAAGATGGTTGTGATCCGCTCTGCACGCTCGGCGATTCCGCCGTCACAGGCGATGCCAAGAGATTCTGCCTTAGCCTTTACATAGGGAACTAATCCACCAGAAACCAAGCAGACGCCCGCTAACACAGCAAGAAGTTGATCGTGATGCGCGTAATAGAGCAAGAGTCCACCAAAGATGGCCGCATCTCCCACGCGGTCCAGGGTGGAATCTAGGAGAGCCCCCCAGCGCGAACTCTTTCCCGAAATGCGGGCCATCGTGCCATCAACGAGATCACTCAAAATGAATGCCGAAATAGTCAACGTGCCACCGAAAAGATGTCCCGTAGGAAAGAGAATAAGCGCAGAGGCTGCCGCGCCAAAGGCGCCTGTGGCAGTCACCATATTTGGGGTCACGCCAAGGCGAAGCAAACCTCGAGCCGGCGGCGTGAGGATCTTCGTGATCGGTCCTCGGATCAATCCATTCAACATAGTGGCTCTATCGTATGCCCAAAAAATGGGAGATCTAGGTGCGTGAAATGCCCAGGTTTAAGCGTGAGCGACCTAAAATGATGCTCATGAAACCCACTGTCGCCCAGCGCGTACTTCTCTCCGTCGGCCTAGGTTTGAATCTGCTCTTCGGCATTTTGATTTACCTGAACGAGTATGGCGCATCCCTTTGGGCCTCAGAGCTACTTCAGATCGTGCGCATAGCCGTCATCCTTATTGCGTTGATCATGGGATTTAGCGGCAAGAAGAAACTCACACTCGCGTTGACATATTTTGGAAGTTTCCTCGTAGGAATCATCCTCAACTTCGTGATTGGTTACAATTTTCTTGCGAGTATCTATCGAGGGCTCTTTAACGTTCAGTCCTATATGTCCTTAGACCCGCGCGAGATGATGCCCTACATCATCATCACTTTGATAGTTAATGCTCCCTTCCTGGTCGCCTTCATCCTGGGTCTCACGCAAAAGCCTAAGAGTGGGTCTCATGTCGCAGCGTCCCATTTTCCTGCACCCGTACCGATGATCCACGGCGAAGTTCGATCCTTGAGGGGCGACCTCGAATCACTCGCCGGGTTACTTCGGGAGGGTCTTATTACGCAAGAGGACTATGACCGAAAGAAGGAAGAACTCCTACGTCGCCTCTAATTTCGCACATAGAATAGGCGTCATGACTCAGATAGTGGTGATCGGGAGAAGTGCTGATAGCACCATCGCTCACGCTATTCCTGGCAGCTGGCGCGCGTCCTTCTTAGATGGTTTGAATGAAGAAAACGATTTTCGGGATATCCATCGCACACATTTCGCCCTCTTCTGCATGAGCGCGACAGCAGGTTTCGACGTTGCCTTTATCAAATATTGGAAAGCTTTGGAAGAATTGCACGTACCGCGAGCAGTTGTCGTCACTGACCTGGATAACCCCGAGGCTGACTTTGATGAGAGTTGTGCACTTATCGCACGAGTTTTAGACGAAGGAATTTTGCCGATAGCCCTCGTATTGCATGAAGAAGACGGCTCACCTGCGGCACTTATTGACCTCTTCTCGTTGCAAGTCTCTCAAGGTGAATCACTCACAGACGCTGAACCTGAAGTAGTAGAGCTTGTGATGGACGCCCGAGAGGAACTGCTTCAGGAGATTGCTACTTCAATTGCAAATGAGTCCATCTCAAATCAGCTTATGCAAGGAATCACCCCAAGTTCGTCAGTCTTACATGGCGCTCTCATCAATGCCGTCGCCACAGCGGCATTCATTCCAGTATTGACTAGTGCCGAAAGTGGAACGCTTGGCAGGCGAGAGATGCATGCCCTTCTCAGCGAAGTACTTTCTGACCCAGGGTTTGAGGCTGTGCATTTGACGGAGGAGAGCAATGTCGAAGGTTTCCTTGACCGCTATTTACCTCATCGACTTCTTGAAGGAAACGTGGACGGAGAAATTTCGTTATCAATTGATTTTCCGGATGAATATGCCGACGAGGTAGATCGTGAAATTTCTCGAGCTCGAGTGACGTCTCGGATTTCGACGGATCGACAAGGAGTCTCGCTGCGAGAGTTTGAGATTTCACGGTTAGCCGCGATGACTTTTCTTACGCTGATACAAAGTGCCTGTGATTACAACGCGGTTGTGAAGATAAACGCTAGCTAGTCGGCCACGCTTGTGCGATCAGGATCCGCGTATCTCGTAAGAGGGCTGGCAAAACTTTGGTTTGAGCAATAATGGGCATGAAATTTGCATCTCCAGACCACCTTGGAACGATGTGTTGGTGAATATGCGGCGCGACACCGGCACCTGAAAGAGCGCCTTGATTCATGCCAAGATTAAATCCTTGAGCTCCTGCTCCTTCTCGAAGAGCAACCATTGCATACTGCGTAAATTGAGCCAGCTCGTCGCGCTCAGAGTCAGTGATATCTGTGTATTCGGCAACATGGCGATATGTGCAGATCAACATATGACCAGCGTTATACGGATAGAGATTCATGACGGCGTACACATGCGTTCCGCGAGCGACAACTAGACCCTCATCATCTGAGAGCGTGGGAACGCGGCAGAAAGGACATTCACTCTCACCACCCGTCACGTCGGGTCGGTTCTCACCTTTGAGATAAGCCATGCGATGTGGAGCCCAGAGGCGTTGCCAGCCATCTGGAGCACCCGCGAGACCGTCGGCCACCATTAGACCTGAACGCGTCCCTTGATGCTCGCCACGATCTCTTCGATGGCCTGGTCGATTGGAATGGAGTTCCGTTGCGTACCATCGCGGAAGCGGAAGGAGACCGCGCCAGCTTCCACATCTTCGCCACCGGCGATCATCATGTATGGAATCTTCTCGCTTTGGGCAACGCGAATCTTCTTCGGCATACGGTCGTCGCTGTCGTCTAGTTGGGCACGCACACCACGTGCCGTCAACTTTGCGACTACTTCACCAAGGTAATCATTAAATGCTTCCGCAACTGGAATAGCGACAACTTGAACGGGAGCGAGCCATGGAGGGAATGCTCCCGCGTAATGCTCGGTAAGAACGCCGAAGAAGCGCTCGATAGAACCAAAAAGCGCTCTATGAATCATGACAGGACGAGCACGCCCACCTTCGCTGGCTGAGTACTCGAGATCGAATCGCGATGGCAACTGGAAATCTACTTGAATGGTAGACATCTGCCAGGTGCGACCGATCGCATCTTTAGCTTGGACGGAGATCTTCGGACCATAGAATGCAGCGCCACCGTCATCGAGAACTAATTCGAGATTTTGCTTGTTGGCTGCCTTGCGCAATGTTTCGGTGGCTTCTACCCAATCGGCATCCTCACCCACAAACTTCTCTGGGTTCTTAGTGGAAAGCTCGAGATAGAAATCGTTGAGGCCGTAATCGCGCAAGAGATTAAGCACGAAGGTGAGTAACTTATCGAGCTCCTCGGCCATCTGGTCGCGCGTGCAATAGATGTGCGCATCATCTTGGGTGAATCCGCGAGCACGAGTGAGCCCGTGTACAACGCCTGACTTCTCATAACGGTAGACAGTGCCGAATTCAAAGAGGCGCAAGGGAAGTTCGCGATAGGAACGTCCACGGGAGCTGAAGATGAGGCAATGGAATGGGCAGTTCATTGGTTTCATGTAGTAGTTCTGTCCAGCGCGCTTTACGGTTCCGTCTTCGTGACGTTCCTCATCGAGGACCATCGGTGGGTACATGCCTTCGGAGTACCAGTCGAGGTGGCCACTTTTTTCGAAGAGCGCCGCCTTGGTGAGGTGCGGAGAATAAACGAATTCATATCCTTCTTCTTCGTGGCGAATGCGTGAGTAATTCTCCATCTCGCGCCGAATAATGCCGCCCTTGGGATGGAAAACAGCGAGACCTGAACCGATCTCTTCTGGGAACGAAAAGA
>CAIMVH010000077.1 GCA_903844855.1 uncultured Actinomycetes bacterium
ATTGCGGCGTCAGGTGCACATGCTTGCATCTTGCATTGGATGCGAAACGATGGCGAAGTGAACGATGGAGATCTACTTCTACTCGACGCAGGTGTTGAAGTGGAGTCGCTTTACACATCAGATGTCACCCGCACGCTTCCGGTAAATGGCAAGTTCACTGATGCGCAGCGCAAAATCTATCAATTGGTCTACGACGCTCAAGAAGCGGCACTTGCCACCATCAAGCCAGGTGCGAAGTTTCGCGATTTCCACCGCGCCTCACAACGAGTCATCGCCAAGGGCCTCGAAGAGTGGGGAATTCTTCCGATCCCAGCCGAAGAGTCACTCGATCCTGAGGTAGGCCTCCACCGTCGCTGGACGCTCTGCTCTACTGGCCACATGCTCGGCATTGATGTGCACGACTGCGCCAAAGCGCGCGCTGATCAATATCTCGATGGCGTTCTTGAGGTAGGTCACGTGCTTACCGTTGAACCAGGCCTCTACTTGCAACCCGATGATCTCTTGCTACCTGAAGAGCTTCGCGGAATCGGCATCCGTATCGAAGACGACATTGTGGTCACCGAAGACGGCTACGAGCTACTTACCAAGGATTTGCCTCGTCATCCTGACGAGATCGAAAAATGGATGGCTCGCTTACTCGAAAACCGTTGAGTTATTCTCGCTGCCTTACCGCCAGATAAGTGCGATTCCCGCTGTGGCTACGTCAGAAGTTCGTTTCGCACGTGAAGTGGCGATCGCTCCGTTCTTCTTGGTCTGCGCCGCGGCCATCTCACTCTTAAACGTGGCATTAAAAGTAAGCACTAGCTTGGGATTCGTAGCCAGAGCCGCCTTCTGCTTTGCGATCGCCGCATTGACCTCGCTCTGAAAAGTAGTCTCAATCGCATTCATTTCCTTGGTCTGAGCTGCGCGCAATGAAATCGCTAACGGAGAATCAGTCGACATAGATGCTACGGGCGCGACTCCACCTTGATTCGCTACGACTCGACACGTGAGAACATCACCGGAGGTGAGGGCAGTTAGATCTTGCTTTAACCATGAGACGGAAGTCCCGGTAACTGCGGGTTTCGATGAGCTAAAAGCCACCCCATTCACCATAAGAAACACGTTTGCGATTGTGGGTGCAGCCAGTACGGGGGTGACCCCCTTCACCATGTAGGCAAAGGTTCCCCGACTACACGTCACGCTGCTGGAATTCTGAGAAATTTTTGGTGGTGTGATTATTCGCAGGTACGAACGCTTGGCGTAGATCGCATAGAGAGTGGTATTCCCCGAAAGCGGGAAGGTGGCTCCACTGCCATAATTATCAGCGGATCCATCCTCTGTAAGACTCCACTGATCGAAAACTAGGTCTCCATTAACAAGGTTCGATGGATTAGCATCAAGAGTAATGTTTCCATCAACTCCACTTTGTGGGTTGGGCACATCGCCCGTGCCGCCGTTCGCATTGTAAGTAATTGTTGAACGCCACTTGGCATATAAAGTCACATTTCCGGTCAGTGGAAATGCGCCAACCCCTGGAGCGTATGTTGTACCTGTTCCCTGCTGATTAGTATTCCAGCCGGCGAAGGAGTGAGCATTTTTTTCGAGTGGGTTCACTCCGTTATTAGCTGGCAGAGTCACATTTGAGTCGACCGCCGCTGGAGTTGCCGCAGGCGGTGTTCCACTCGTTTGATTATTTCCGTCAAACGTCACTCGCGAGGTCCACTTCGCGTAGAGGGTGATATCACCTGCGACCGTGAAGTCGGCTCCCACTGCATAAGAGGTCCCTAAACCAGTGTTAAGTGTGTTCCATCCGGCAAAAGAATGACCACTCTTTTCAAGAAGGCCACTATTCGTAGCTAGTGCATTAACTCCAGGAACAACCGATTGCACAGCAGGAACATCTCCGGCAGTTGCTCCATTTGCATGGTACGTGATGGATGCCGACCACTTTGCATAAAGTGCTAAATCCTCTGTCGGGGTGATGGCATCTCCTGGTTGATAGGTGATGCTGCCCTTCCCATTGGATTGAGTATTCCAACCCGCAAAGCTATATCCCGTGAGTTCTAAATTTCCCGAGTTTGAGGGGGCATTAACGCTCAGTGTTTTGGTCACTTCAGCAGCTGGAGGCACCGTTCCAGACGAGGCTGGATTCTTGTTATATGTAACCGTCCATGAAGGCAGGATCACATCGAAGTTATGTTTGATTGTGGTGGCTGGAGCATAGATCGCGGTGCCCTCTTGTTTTGCCCAAATTTCGCATGGCCCCGCACTTACTAAATTGATGTCTAGCTCAGTGATGGTGCATACATCAAGTGTCTGGGAGACCAGTTGGACGGCTAGATTTGAATCGGCCGAAGCGTTCGATGCAATGGTCTTGGGGTTAGTAGTAAGGATCTGTCTTCCTGGGTCTGCGAAAGTGACTGACTGAGCCGAGCGACCAGAGACGTGCACCGTTCTTTCAACACTCGTTGCCTTCGAATATGTGGAATCACCCGACTGTGAGGCGGTAATCACACAATCGCCTTCGGCTTCGGTGCGAATCTTTGTTCCGTCTACGATCGTGCAGACGCCTGTTTGCGCTGACTCTAGTGAAACCGTAAGTCCAGAGTCCGAAGAGGCACCCGCGTCAAAGGTCACTCCTGCGGCCCGGGTTCCCGGATCCGGAAAGGTGATGGCTTGAGATTGGTTTGTTACAGAGATTCCAAGTTCGTAATCCGCGCCGTTATAAACAAGTCCATCATGAACTCGGAATTTTATCACCACTGAATCCGACCCCGTGAAACGTAGATTCTCTAAGTCAATATCTGAAGTAAGAATTTCTTCATTGAGCGTCACGCCTCGCCACGTGCCAGATACTCGATGCTGAAACGATCCAGCTACAGGAAGTTCCGTAATCTTGACTTTATAGAACGGGTTGGAATCTCCGTCTGTAAAAGAAGCAGCACCAAAATCATTCCTAGTGAGCGTAGTAGCGCTTCCCGCAGTGAGAACAGCAGTGGTATTCGCGGCACTGGGAACTACGTTTGCGGGGTTGTTAACAATGCTGATGCCAATTGCAGGGGTCTCAGATCCAGGAATAGTCACTGTTGCCGAACCCGCGGAACAGCTGCCACCTGTTTGGGCTTTTGTCACGGCAAATTTCTTCGTGGTAGCCACTGATGTGATGACCATTGCAACGCCGTTATAACCAGTAGTAGAACAACTCGTGACCGTCACGCTTTGACCAACAGAAAAGCCATGGTTGTTAGAAGTTGTATAGGTAACGGAGCCACCAGATGTACTAATTCCAGTAATTGATCTGGGTCCAATAGTCCTTTCCGATACAACGACCGGATCAGTGATCGATGCGCCCCAAGCAAGCGCGCTAAATGAAATGCCGAAATATCCGATCGCATCTGTACTACCGATGAGACCCACGGCGACATTGATACTGCTCAGTGTCAGGTAGGTGACTTGAACCATGTCCTGCGGGACGTTAGCTAAATTCGTTGTCTCGGTGGAGGTAAATCGTTCCAACCGCGTACCCGACACGGTACTTGCGGTTAATTCTGTGTTATTGGTCAAGGTGTACTGCTGAAAGCCGCTGAACTCGGTAAATTGATAACCGCTGCCCCCATTATCGAGATCGATAGACGAAATCGTGACATTCTTCAGGACCACGGGTGTTCCCGTACTTGAGCCGGTGTATGTGCCATGTTCATAAAAAGCGAAGTTGAAAACAGCTTTGCCATTACTTCCGGTAAGTTGTAGATCCGGCTGGAAATACCCAGCATTTGCTGACGCTGAAGTTCCGTCATACGTGGTGATGTTTGTATTTGTGGTAGTAGTTGTTACTACCGCATCAACAGTATTTCCCGCCGAGATGGTGGCTACGTTGTAGTAGAGAACTGTGTCACCGTTGCTCGTACCACCAGTAGAAGTGAAATTTCGATAATCATTGAGTTGGGTGGCGGTACCACCGGAAGTATAAGTACCAGTTGCGGCACTAAGTACCGTAAAAGAAGTGCTTGTTCTCGTATTAATAATGACATTTGACA
>CAIMVH010000078.1 GCA_903844855.1 uncultured Actinomycetes bacterium
TCGACGAGGCGCAATTCGTGGACGGTTGCCAATAATTTGCACTGAGACATTCCCTACGGAAAATCCCAGGCCATGCACGATCTTTAAGGTTTCGGCAAGGAGCAGGCTCCCGCTAGCCCCTTTCCACTCAAGACGATCAACACCAAAGTGCGTTCCCAAATCTCCTGCGCCGGCGGCCGAGAGCAAGGCGTCGCAGATGGCATGAGCGGCCACATCACTGTCGGAGTGCCCTTCGAGTCCGCTTTCTTCACTCCAGAGAAGTCCACCTAGCCAGAGCTCGCGCTTCTCGTCGCTCGAAAAACGGTGAACATCTACGCCGATTCCGACTCTCATTTTGCTCTCCTTGCAAGTAATGCTTCGGCCCATTCAAGATCGGCCGAAGTGGTAATTTTTCTTGAGAGATCATGGCCCAGCACTGTGAGTACTGGTCTTCCCATCTCTTCTACCATCATGGAATCGTCAGTGGCTTCAACGCTGCATTCACGGGCATGCGCCGCTCTTAACGTTGATAATGAAAATCCTTGAGGCGTTTGCACTCTCCCTAGGAAATTCCTATCTTCCGTACGCACGACGAATTTATTTTGATCAATTCGCTTAATGGTGTCGACCATGCCGAGAAGTGGGACCACTGCTTCGTTTCCGCCCTTTAGGCCGTGAATTACCTCAAGAAAAACAGATCCAGGTGTGAAACAACGTGCCGCATCATGGACCAGCACGTAATCCACATCATCTGGAAGTGTTGCCAAAGCGAGTGAAACACTTTCACGACGTGTAATGCCGCCCGTGATAACCGATGTTTTCGTACTCCATTTTTCTACCGCAACCGAGATTGGTTTCTCATATCCATGAGGAGCCGCGATAACAATGAGATCTACATACTGCGTCACGGTTTCAACCGCACGGCAAATGAGGGAGTGACCGGCGACAGCAACTAATGCTTTAGGAAGCGAAGCGCCAAGTCGCTCGCCGCTTCCCGCAGCCGGGACGATCGCGGCGATTCTCATCGGATTAGGAGGCGAGAACCTCGTCGAGAATTGACTCCGCCTTGAGTTCATCTGTCTTTTCGGCGAGGGCAAGTTCGCTGATCAGGATCTGGCGTGCCTTTGCAAGCATGCGCTTCTCTCCGGCGGAGAGTCCCTTCTCCTTGTCGCGACGAAAAAGATCACGAACAACTTCGGCAACCTTAATGACATCGCCGGAAGCCAGCTTCTCAAGATTGGCCTTGTAACGGCGTGACCAGTTTGTGGGTTCTTCGGTGTATGGCTGGCGAAGTACCGAGAAAACCTTCTCAAGACCTTCTTTGCCTACTACGTCGCGCACACCTACAAGATCAACATTTTCAGCCGGCACCCGAACGGTGAGATCTCCTTGGGCTATTTTGAGAACGAGGTATAGCTTCTCCTCGCCCTTGATGGTGCGGGTCTCGATAGCCTCGATTAGAGCTGCTCCGTGATGGGGATAAACAACGGTTTCGCCGACTTTGAAAGTCATTCATGGGCCTTTCGAACGTAACACTGAGGTGCCACTGAAAATCTTCCGGTGTAGCTCAATTCTACCAGCCAAAAGCCCTCGATTCGAATTGAGATCTGGCGCGTTTCTGCAGGTCAAAGGTGGTTTATCCGACCCAAATCAGGGTTGACATAAAGCGCTGCTTCTGCTCCGGTAACCTTGCTTCCTGTACCGACGGCAAAGCTCACGCTTGGCCCCTTAAAAGGAGAAGTTAGTGAAGAGCTTGCGCGCACTGGTCCTCGTTTCATCGTTATTTCTGATCACCGCGTGCGGTGCCGGACAGAACGCGCAAACTGCGCAAATGTACACGCCGACCGATGGCGTGCAAGGTGAGAGTTCCTCAATTCAGGTACGAAACGTGGTAGTCGTAGCCAATGCCGCAGGCGATGGAATCCTCTCGGCCACTTTGGTTGATCCAAGCGATGTCACCACCACAACTTTTGGTGCACCAGATCGACTTACTGGGGTCATCATCAACGACAAAGCTGCAACTTTGACTCCGGCAGCACCCACATTGCAAGTGAATGCACCTGTCAACTTCTCTGGTCCAGCGTCAAATGCATCTGCTGTTGTCACTGCATTGGGAGTGAAACCTGGTGCGAATGTAACTGTGACATTCTCGTTTGAAATCGCTGGTGACCTTACGGTGACTGCACTCGTCCGCGAGAACAGCGAAGAGTTTGCTGCAGTTACTGCTCCCAAGTCTTAGGACTCGTACTTATAACCCAGCCCACGCACAGTTGTGATAATGCTTGGCTCGGCTGGATCCTCTTCAATCTTGGCGCGAATCCGTTTGATGTGAACGTCTAACGTCTTGGTATCGCCTACGTAATTACTTCCCCAAACGCGATCAATTAGCTGACCACGAGTAAGGACTCTTCCGGCATTTCGAAGGAGCATCTCTAGAAGTTCGAATTCCTTAAGTGGCAATGCCACGTTTGCGCCACGCACCGAAACCATGTGCCGTTCGACGTCCATGCTCACACCTCCGGCCGTGAGTATGCTCTCAGAGATTTCATCGAAATTACCTTGGCGGCGAAGCACCGCACGAATACGGGCGACAAGTTCGCGTGACTTGTATGGCTTAGTGACGTAATCATCTGCACCGATTTCAAGTCCAACAACTTTATCTACTTCGTCATCTTTCGCCGTGAGCATGATGATGGGAACTTGGGAATAACTTCTTATCTGCCTGCACACTTCGACCCCGGAAAGGCCTGGGAGCATAAGGTCAAGCAACACCAGATCGGCGCCGGTACGCGCAAATGCGGTAATGGCGTCTGCGCCATTCTCAGCAACAGTGACTTCGAAACCCTCTTTCGTCAGTAAGTATGCAAGTGCTTCCGAGAACGAAGCTTCATCTTCTACTACAAGGATGCGTGTCATTCAGATTCCTGACTATTGCTTGCGAGTGGGAGGCGAAGAGTAAAAGTGCTTCCAGAGCCTTCCATGCTCCAGACGCGTACATCTCCACCATGATTAGTGACAATATGTTTTACGATGGCCAAACCTAAGCCGGTACCACCGGTTGCTCGAGAACGTGCAGGATCAACTCGGTAGAAGCGTTCGAAGATTCGTTCAATATCAGCTTCGGAAATACCGATTCCTTGATCGCTGATTGCGATTTCCACAATGTCTTCTCGAGATTCAATGCCGATACCGACACTCGTGTGATCCGGACTATAAGCAATTGCATTATTAATGAGATTCGTGAGCGCAGTCGTAAGTTGCTCCTGATTTCCCATCACTCCCAACCCGCCTGCACTTGAAGGCACCACTGTGATATCTCGCTTTTGGGCCGATAACTTAGTTCTATCCAACGCCAAGCTCAATACATTCTCTAAGAGCACGAAACTGGGATGGGCTAGCGGATCTTGGCTTTGAAGCCTAGAAAGATCGATAATCTCCTGCACCAAATCTCCAAGCCGCACTGATTCGGTGCCCATCCGCTCCGCAAATCGTCTGACTGCCGCAGGATCATCACTCGCCTCTACGACCGCTTCAGCCAGAATCGAGAGTGCACCGATCGGGGTCTTTAATTCGTGCGAAATATTTGCTACAAAGTCACGGCGAACTTCATCTACTAGCCGGGATTCACTTTCATCTGCGATCAGCACTAACACTGTTCCACTGCCAAGTTCAGGAATCAGCAGGGCGCGTACGATTAATTCAAAGGTTCCCGTTCCTAGCCTTCCACGTTTGAACTCCACCCGAGACTCCACAAGTTCAAAGCCTTTTCGAGCGTGGCGCACCATGGCCGCTAACTCTTCTCCGACAAGTTTCTCATCGCGCACGATTCCAAGTGCCCGGGCCGAATCACTCGCCAGCAGGACTTTTTCGCCGGGAGCAATAATTAAGGAGCTCTCGGAGACGAGCGAAAGGATCCGGCTTACCACGGCGGAGAGACGAAGATCTGGAGCCGCCGGAGCTTGCTCGACCGCCCTGCCAAACAATCGCGCCATGTGCCCATCGTAGATCGCGCCACAGTAGGAATTCGACAAAGAGTCTCCTCCCACCGCCTGTTCATCAAAAAGTTACGAGATGTTCAGATAAATGGGCGTTTAGGCGCTTTGCGCAGGATAATCTGGGTTCATGCGCGATGCCTATCATGACGATCTAGATGCTGTGAGTGCCACCCTCGTTTCAATGGCTGCCATGGTGGATAACGCCATCGTGCGCGCCTCCAAGGCACTCCTTGAGTCCGATCGTGCTTTGGCAGAAGAAGTGATCACCGCGGATGCCGCCATCGATACTGTGCAACATGAGTTAGATAATCGCACTGTTGATCTCATGGCCAGGCAAGCTCCAGTAGCAAGCGATCTTCGTGTCCTGGTCACCTCACTTCGCATGAGTGCCGACCTGGAACGAATGGGCGACCTTGCGGCACATATTGCCAAGGCCGCGCGCATGCGTTTCCCTGCCTGTGCTATTCCCGTTGAACTACAAATGACCATTCTCGAAATGAGTCGGGTAGCCAGCGACCTGGTAAATAAGACTGCGCTTGTGATCCGGGATCGCGATATCGAAGGTGCGCTCCAAGTTGACCGCGACGATGATCAAATGGATCGCCTTCATCGTCAACTCTTCATTACCCTTCTTGATCCAGCATGGCCCCATGGAATTGAAACTGCGATCGACGTTACTTTGATCGGTCGCTATTACGAGCGCTTTGCTGACCACGCGGTATCGGTTGCTAGGCGTCTCTACTACTCGGTCACCGGAGAGTTCGCGGCGCCTCAGAACTAACTCGGAAATCTGCCTTAATGTTTGCCCTGGTTAGCAACAGCTTCGATTGCTGCGTTAGCCGCTTCTACATCTAGATACTCTCCACCGCTCTTGATTGGTGTGAGATCGTCGTTAAGTAAGTAAAGCAACGGTATGCCGGTTGGGATGTTCAGCCCCGCAATATCTTCGTTCGAGATTCCGTCTAAATGTTTTACAAGTGCACGAAGTGAATTGCCATGAGCCACGACGAGCACAATTTTTCCACTCTTTAAGTCAGGAGTAATGTTTTCATTCCAATAGGGAAGCAAACGCTTCACTACATCTGAAAGACATTCGGTGCGCGGCAGTTGACCGCTAGGAATATTTGCATAGCGAGGATCATTCGCCTGGCTAAAAGGATCAGCATCATCAATGGGTGGTGGTGGCACATCGAACGAGCGACGCCACAACGCGAATTGCTCTTCACCGTACGTTGCGAGAGTTTCTTTCTTATCCTTGCCTTGCAATGCTCCGTAATGACGTTCGTTAAGCCGCCAGTCGCGACGCACTGGAATCCACTGACGATCGCAAGCTTCTAGCGCAATCTGTGAAGTAGCGATAGCTCGACGCAAGAGCGATGTGTGCACCATGTCCGGAAGGAGCCCACGCTCTACAAGTAACTCACCACCACGTTTGGCCTCCTGCTCACCCAGTGAGGTGAGTGCGACATCGACCCATCCTGTGAAGAGATTCTTCGCATTCCAATCGCTTTGGCCGTGTCGGAGCAAGATCAATGTAGAGGTCATGGCGCTAGCCTGCCAGATACTGGCAGGTCACTCTTCAATCATGTGGGCAAAAGCTTGGAGATTTTCAAGAGATTCCCCACGAGACTCACGCCAGGCCCACTCGCGACGTATGGCGCTTTCGAATCCAAGTTCTACCAACTTGTTAAAACTCTCATCCGCATAGCGCAGCACTGCGCCGAAGAGGCGGTCAAGATCGTCCTCATTGAGCGTCAATGGCAGGCGTCCAGTCAAGTAGATATCACCCAGGTGGTTTACGGCGTAGGAGAGTCCGAATATCTTGAGATTTGTTTCGAGCAAATATCGGTGAACCAGTTCGACATTCTCATCGGGTTTTCTCATCACAAATATATTCACCGCGAGCGCGTAGGTGCCCATTTTAAACGCCACCGTAATGGCTAACTTCTGTTCACCTTTAAGAGTTGCAATAAAAGTCGAATCATCTACTCGTTCAAATGCGATCCCGACATCTGTGCAATGTCTCTCAAATAAAGAATTCAGATCTGCAGCGCTCATCAACTCACGCGAACGATCGTACTTCTGCACTGCCCGATAGCAGCGAATCGTAAACTGCGAGCATCTTCTCAGCCGTGGCTTGCCAACCAAAGTGACTGGCATGCTCGAGGGCGCCTCGTCCCAATTCAATACGACGATCTTCTTCGATAGCGAGGCGATAGAGCACGCTGGCCCACGACTTAGGATCGTGACCATCTACCAGGAGTCCAGAAATACCATCACGGATTGCGGTCCGAAGCCCACCTACCGCAGTCGCCACAACTGGGGTGCCACACGCTTGCGCCTCTAATGCAACTAATCCAAAAGATTCACTATGGCTTGGTACTACGACGATATCTGACGCGCGATACCACTCGGGAAGGTGTGAACGATCAGTGGGTTCTACAAAGCGGATCATGTCGTTTATGCCAAGCCACGCCGCAAGTTCCCGGAGCTTTGAAGGCTCCGTCGTACTTCCGCTTGCCCCGCCCACTATGGCAATTTCTAAACGTGAACGAAGGTTTGATTCGATCTTTATCATTTCTGCGGCAGCTCTAATTAATGTATCTGGACCTTTATGCGGTTGAATCCGCCCTACGAAGCTAAGCAAGATCGCGTCCTCACGGACACCTAAAATTTTTCTTGCACTCTTCTTATTACCCGGAGTAAACATTTCGAGGTCTACACCTGGCGACACGACATGAACCTTCTGCGGATCTGCAAAGTAAAGACCCACTAGAGATGCAGCCTCAGCTTCAGTATTTGCAATCAATGCATCCGAAGCTGCAACAACTTGCTCTTCACCAATTGCACGTCCACTGGGTTCAGGTACATCGCCTTCAGCAAGTGCGGCATTTTTTACTTTTGCCATGGTGTGCATGGTGTGTACAAGAGGAACATTCCATCGTTCTGCAGCCACCCAGCCCACTTGGCCAGAGAGCCAGTAGTGCGAATGAATGAGCCGATAATGTCCTTGAGAGCGCAAAGCCTCTTCTCGCATAAGGGCAGCACTCAACGCACAGAATTGCCCTGGAAGATCTTCTTTTGCCAAACCTTGGTAGGGCCCAGCAACCAAATGATGGACTTCAACGCCATCGGCGATCTCCACCGTGGCTGGCAGGGTTGAGGAGGTAGCGCGGGTAAAAATGTCCACTTTCACGCCAGTAGCAGCCATCCGCTTGGCGCTTTCGACCACATAAACGTTCATGCCACCAGCGTCCCCAGTGCCCGGTTGTTCGAGCGGGGAGGTGTGGATCATGAGCATGGCAACGGAGAACACCATCTAAGGATGACTCATCGAACTCGCTTACGCGAGTCGGTCAGGGCAGAATCCCCTCTATGAGTTCAAACCCTTCAGCAAGACGCGCGTTAGTCACAGGGGCCAGTAGCGGAATCGGCGCCGCCACCGCTTTAGCCCTCTCCTCGGCCGGATATGAAGTCCACGGAGCCGCCCGACGCGAAGATCGCCTTGCCGACCTCTCTGGCGTCATAGGCCACCATCTCGATGTGACCAGCGATACCAGCGTGGAAGATTTGGCTGCGCAATTTGAAACTCTCGAAGTCCTGGTGGCAAATGCTGGTGGAGCCTTCGATGCCGAAGAAGTCGGCAATGCAAGTCTTGCGTCTTGGGAGAAGGCCTACGACGTGAATGTGCTGGGCACCGTACGAACCATCAAAGCTTTTCTCCCTGCGCTCATTGCGTCGGGAAATGGTCACATCGTGATCATGGGTTCCACTGCCGGAAGAGTTGTCTATGAAAATGGCGGAAGTTATGCGGCCGCTAAACATGCACTTTCTGCAGTCGCTGGAACTTTACGTCTTGAACTCAACGGTCTCCCAGTGCGCATCAGTGAAATTGCACCGGGCATGGTGAAGACCGACGAATTTGCGGTAACACGATTTGGTGGGGATAAAGAGAAAGCAGCCAAGGTATATCAAGGTGTCGAAAAGCCACTGACTGCTGAAGATATTGCCGACATCGTCAAGTGGACCGTCACGCTACCTGCGCATGTAAACATCGACTTACTAGTCGTTCGCCCTCTCGCACAAGCTGCCCAACATAAGGTTTACCGAAAAGCATAATTCGTGGGTAAACCAATAGGAAACATCACTCGGGGCACTACAAATCCAAACCGTTTGCGCAGAGTCGACCGTTGGATGCTCTGGCGTTATGAAGATTTATTGCGCAGAAATACTCACTCGCTAGTTGTCGATCTTGGTTTTGGTGCAACTTCAATCACGACGTTAGAGATGGCTGCGCGTTTACGAACAAAATATACAGATTTAGAATTTGTCGGACTTGAGATTGATCCTGAGCGAGTAAAAGTAGCGAACCAAAGCGCACAACCGCATATTAATTTCCAACTTGGTGGATTTGAAATTCCCACAACCCAAAAACCTCTGATTATCAGGGCATTTAACGTATTACGGCAGTATGAAGAATCTGAAGTAGCAAAGTACTGGGCCATGATGCAAGCGAGGCTGGCACCGAATGGTCGCATCATCGAAGGTACGTGTGACGAGATTGGCCGTCGTGCCACATGGATAGAACTCGATAATTCACAACCTCTTACCCTCTCTCTGGGTGTGCGATTACATGGATTAGATGACCCGTCAGAAGTAGCTGAGCGATTACCCAAAATTTTGATCCATCGAAATACACGAGGGAATCGCATCCACACATTCCTGCAGGACCTGTCGAGATCGTGGGATTCTCATTCGGGTTACCGCGTCTTCGGTCCCAATCAAAGATGGCGAGCAGCGGTCAACTCGCTTCGTGACTCCTGGCCTATCGTCAATAAGCAACACCGCGAAGGCGAACTGACAATTGAGTGGAGCGCAATCGCACCCGATTGATGTGCCAGGCCTAGTAGCGCGGGCGCCTAAGAATCTCGTTGATCGCTGGTTTCACATCAACGAGATAAACAATCACCGCGATGATGCCCACAATCCCTAACATGCTAAAGAGCCCAAATATTTGCGTCACAACCAGTGAACCAATGATCAGCCAAAGCCAAAACTTCTTGCTCTGTTTGCTCGCAGCCACAAAGGCATCGGGTCTTGTTTTTATCACATGTACCAACGCAATGACGTTTCCTACCAAGAGCAGGAGGGAGAGAACCCCAGTAATTAAGGAACCGATGTTGAGAAGATTCATGTGACTACTCTAACCAATCGCGGCGATGATCTCTCCGACTTGGAGACCGCCACCTAGAACTGGAGTATGGGCCAACTCGTGAAGTGCAGACACATCCACACCGATTCGAGAGAGTGCCGCAATCAGCACTACAGGAATGGCACGCATTGATCCATCAATCACTTTGAAGGCCACGGATCGTCCATCGGCAAGCGCCGCGATCTCCACGCCTTCAGCGCCTTCCTTCACCATGAGCCCAGGAATGAGACGCATGGCTTCAGTCGTAAAGCGCTTCTCACCACCCACCATCTCTGGAAAAGCACGCATTGCGTCAAATACTCGAGCGCGTGCCGGGGTACTGCCAGTGGCTACCGCACTTGATGCCTTCGCGAGCCCCTTGAGCGACATTGAGAAGATGGGAGCACCGCATCCGTCTACAGCAACATGCGTCGAAGTTGTCCCCGAAGCGTCGAGATACTCCTTCTTGATCTCAATCTGCAAGGGGTGAAATGGGTCTCGATAAGTATTGATGTCCCAACCGTTAATAACAGATGTGGCGATCATCGACGCATGCTTCCCGCTGCAGTTATGCACGTCGCGTGCCGGTTGCTGGTTTCCGTAAGCACGTCGCTCCGCGTCGCCGTAAGGTCGATCTGTGGGGCATTGAAGCGAATCAACATCTAATCCAACAGAATTTAAGATTTCCTTAGCGGCCAGGCGATGCATCTCGCTACCAGAATGGCTTGCGCAACTCAAAGCCAGGAGCCGATCAGGTAGCTTTAAGCCGAGACGCACCATCGCACTCGCCTGGAGAGGTTTGGTTGCCGACCGCGGAAGTATTTCAGAATCTATGTCACCAAGCCCAGTAATCTCACTTCCATCAAAAATCGCCATCGATCCATAATGGATTGATTCCACAAAACCATTACGAACGTAATGCGCAAGTTCAATCATGATCAGCTATGCGCGCGGCAGAGTTGCCCAGAGATGCGGTTGCAACTCATGCTCGGGTGTTCCCATGTCGTAAGCAAAGAAGAGTTCACCTTCAACAAGCCCATAAAGACGATGTCCTTCGGTAACCGTTTTCGCACTCGGCGCCGAATAGGCATGATCCATCGCTAACTGAATCTTTGCGCCATCGTAGCGACCCACCCAGCCTTCAGAGATGCCCGTTGCATGAGCGAGCACTACTTCTAAAGTGTTATTAGGTTTGGGGCGCCAAAATCCTGTTTCACTTCCGGCTGGCCGAAGAATTTCACCGTCTGCATCCACGATCCAGGCCCGTGAGTAGTACGTCAGGAAGGGCCTGGTGTCATGGCCAAAGACCACCTCTTGGGCGAACTCGAAGGGTGCAATGCCCGGGTACTCCCCATGGCCACGGCCACGCCAAGTTCCAAGGAGCCACGAAAGTGGGAGGAGGTCTGGATGCAGGTCTGCTGGAATCTCGAATGCCACGCACATAGCCTAGAGGGTCGTAGAGTGCACTCATGGCAACACTTGTTTTGAAATTGACCACGGTCGAAGCCGAGAAGATGTCACAGGCTCTCAACGTGTGTGCCACCGCCTTGGCTAGTGGTGCAGCAGTCTCGCTCTGGCTCACCGGTGACGCGGTTCGCCTAGCAACACCAGGATTTGCCGCCGGAATTGAATTAGACCAGAGCGCACCTTTTGATCAATTAATAGATGCGGTGCGAACCGGGGGGCGACTCACCGCCTGCACCCAATGCTTAGGACGACGTAATCTCACGCAAGAAGATCTTCTTCCCGGAGTTGAGATCCGGGGCGCCAGTGGCTTCGTTGAAGAGATACTTCAACCTGCCGTTCAGGCATTAGTCTACTAAATCAAGAGATAACTCAACGGAAAGAGTGGGTATGGCAAAGGAATTGAGCGCATCGCGCCTTCGTCGGTTTAACCTCATCGCAGGGCTTTTCCATCTCCTGCAAATGATTGCCGTCATTGCACTCGCAAGCGATTTCTCGTTGCCTGTGAACGCGACGTACATGTCGGGACCTCCTGGATCTACCTTTGCTGCGCCAGTCACTATATTTAGCGTGCTAATAGGGCCGGCAGTTGCTCTCTTCTTAGGGATTTCAGCTCTTGCACACTTCATCGTTGCTAGCCCGCAATTCTTCCCACGGTATGCGGCTGGATTAGCAGCTAAGCGAAATAATTTCCGCTGGATTGAGTACTCCATTAGCTCATCTGTGATGATCGTGTTGATTTCGCAAATCTGCGGTATTACCGATGTCACAGCACTCTTAGCAATCTTCGGAGTAAATGCGTCCATGATTCTCTTTGGATGGTTGCAAGAAAAGTATGCGCAGCCCGGTAATGGCGAGTGGCTCCCCTTTATCTTCGGGTGTATCACCGGGATAGTTCCATGGATTGCGGTCGCGACATATGTCATCGCTCCTGGTTCTACAAGCGATGTTTCGGCCCCTGGGTTTGTTTACGGAATTGTGATCTCACTCTTTGCGTTCTTCAACTCGTTTGCTGCCGTGCAGCTGCTGCAATATCGGGGTCGTGGGAAGTGGAGCAACTACCTACGCGGGGAACGCGTTTATATCGTGTTGAGCTTGGTTGCTAAGTCGGCACTTGCCTGGCAAATATTTGGCGGAACTCTTATTCCTTAAAGTCTCCGCTGATCTTTGCAAAGATAAGCGCTCCTGATTTGGCGGCCACACCTTGATGAGATTCGCCCTTCGACGTCTCAAACCAGGTCTCCGACTCCATGAATTCCTCGGATACCACTAATTCTCCATCGAGAATGAAAGCTCGAAAACCCGCTCCCCAGTTACCGTCTGGTAAGCGGTAACCCTCGGGGAACTTCAGCAATGCGCTCATTGCAAGGGTCTGAGGATTTATTGAAAGTATTTTTATTGAGAGAGTGCCGAGGCCAAATCCATTCAATTCAGGGTACTTAATTTTGAATTCCTCCGAAGTAAGCCAAGGAAGAGTTTCGGTATCTACTTTGACCCAACCTCGTGGCCCAAGTGCAGACGCATAATCATCTGTCAAAGCGTTAGTGCCAGCTAATTCAGAGGGTCTAATTACCCGCGATGCAGCACCGCTTCCCTCAGATTCATCTTCGCCGTGCGAGAAAAGTAAAGCCTTAAATCCAGTGACACTGGTAGCCGCATGAATAAAACCAGGAGGACGCCAAAAGTAGTGATTACTATAGAAAATTTGCTCACCGCTTAAAGTGCAATCGCCAGATATGAAAAAACACTCCTCCACACTGTCGTGATAAGCGTCTGTAAGGTCTGCAAATCCCGGTTGTAAGTCAACAAAATCTCCGCGGAAAGTTGTGGTGGGATCGATCGACAGATTCTTCTGAAGGTACTTGGAATATGCAGCTTCCAACTGATCTGCGGGACCCAAATTCTCCTTATAGTTATCTGGCATCATGGAGATGACATCCCAACCATTTTGCCATTCCATCTCTCGCGTGCGAACTATCTTCATCGAATCTCCATTTCACTGATGATAAGAACTCTTAGAAATTGGGTTTTCTCTCGTGCCAATCCGTTGCACTTTCGAATAATTGCATAAGTTTCAGAATTTGTGCCTCGTTAAATGGCGAAGACACAATCGAGAGTCCGATCGGTAAACCAAAACGATCAAAACCACAAGGCTGGCTACTCGCTGGCACTCCCGCCAATGCAAAAGGCAAATTATTTCGTAAGTGTGCCTGGGCGAGAGTGAGTTCCCCTTCTCCCACCGGTACGAATTCGTTTGTCAAAGTACCAAATTTTGCTGGGGAGCAAGGGAGGGTAGGAACCACTATCGCATCTACTTGATGGAACAAGTCAGTAATGGCCTCTGCAATGAGCCGTTGGACACGTAGCGCACGTATATACAGAGTCGCCGGAATTTCCTGCGCTAGCTCAAGAAAATTAAGCGTATCGGGATCGAAAAGTTGTGGAGATGCATCAATTCTCTTCCGGTGATACTCCGCGGACTCCGCAAGGAAGATAGCCATACCGATCGGAGTTGTGATGTCCACATACGGAACTTCAATTTCGATGATGTGGGCTCCGGCCCCACGAAAAATATCTATTGCATTTTCTACTGCAGAAAGAATCTCCGGTTCCGCGGGTTCATACATACTGCGCGGAATTCCGATTCGCGTTCCGCGCAGATTCTCTACACTTAAGTCACCAAAGTTTGGCACCGGCATCGAGCTCGCGCATGGATCCTGGGCATCATGACCACTCATCGCATAGAGGCCGGCGGCAACATCGCTCACGGTGCGGCCGATGGGGCCCACCGTATCCATGGCCCAGGTGAGGGGTCGCACTCCCGTTCTTGAAACACGTCCCATCGTGGGGCGGATGCCCGTTACCCCGCAGATACTTGACGGAATGCGAACGGATCCGACGCTATCTGTGCCCACCGTAAGTCGAATCTGACCACTTGCAACAGCAGCCGCTGATCCGCCCGATGATCCCCCAGGTATTCGCTCCTTTGACCAGGGGTTCTTTGTCGGTGGTGTGGTTCCCCCTAATGCATATTCATGAGTATTTGTCTTACCAACAATGATCGCACCGGCAGCCCGCAGTTTTCTTACAGCACCTGCATCATGTTGCGGAAAGAATCCTTCTTGATGTTTGGATCCAGCACTTGTCGGCATGCCTAAGACATCAACGATATCTTTCACACCAATAGGAATTCCGTGCAATGGGCCTAGCGGTACTCCCGCCAATCTCTTTCGATCCGCTTCCTGCGCTGCCTTAATCGCTCCATCATGCGAAATATGCGTCCAGGCCCGAATGCGTGGATCAATCTCATCAATTTTTTGCAAAGTCGCGTTTACTAAATCAACTGCGCTGATTTCGTTTCGAATTTGCCGATCTACTAGCTCTAAAACAGATCCTTCGGGATGAGATGGTTTAAATTCTTCGCCGGACTGGGCGCTAGTAGTTGCCCATGGCCATGAGATAGGAAGAGTTTCACCTAAGTCTTCCGCAAAGATCGATTCGAGATCTAGTGCAAGTGAACGGGCAAATTCAAGCGCACTATCTGGATTCTTATTTGTCATAGAAATGATGTCCTTTAAGAGAGCTTCAGCTCTTGGGCAGCAGGGATATCTCCAGCCAGTAATAGCGCATCCTCTGGAATATTTCGCTTAATCACCGCGAGCGCAATCGGTCCTAACTCGTGATGTAACGCTGACGAACCAACAAAGCCAACCTGCTTATCTTGATACATCACCGGCGTGCAATGGGGGGGAAGTGAGACGACGCTTCCATCAAGATGCAACTCCACAAGACGCCGTGGTGGTTTTCCCAGGTTGAAAGTACGCGCCACTGTTTCTTGACCTCGATAACAACCCTTGTTCATGTGGACCGCGCTATTGAGCCA
>CAIMVH010000079.1 GCA_903844855.1 uncultured Actinomycetes bacterium
CAACCAGGAGATGCAAGCCAGATACCGCTTGTGGGGACCTTGGGAAATACTTGCTGGAAGGTACAGCGTCAGCGAAGACGAGCATGAACAATTACGTGCGATCTATCGATTCGCCTTCGGGGATGCTCGGTTTACTTTCGAAGATCTGGATAGCGCCACCCATCTTTCGGTGAACGACATTTTGTCCAAGGTGACCGTGCGGTCCACGCCGTTTCTTATTTTCACTGAGGGAAACCCCGACGAAGCCATTCTCTTCTTGGGAATGCGTACTCACATCATCGGCACCGGGAATGGTCTTGAAGGTGTAGTCGATCCACTAGACCAAAGAACTTTTATAGTTTTCACTCCCGCTTTAAGCCGCGCACGAAGCGCCGGAGGTAACCTACAAGCCAATATCCAGAGTGGCTGGGGCTTGCGCTGGGATGACGTGGGCCAATTTGATTTCGGTCGACCCGCACCGCGCCCTTCCGTTGGTCAATTCCTTAAAATGGTTCGCACTTCACTCAAGCGGAAGCCACGTCTCAAAGACGTCTTTCGTTTAGCGAATAAGGCATTGATTGTTCTTCACGTGAAAAAGGCTACGTAACTTTATTAAGAGCATCTGTTAACGCAGGTACTAACGTGCGTGTGAAAGCCACTGATAAGTGGGAGTTATCTCGGTACACGTTGATCCCACCTCGTACTGCAGGACAGGTTGCGCCATCGCATATCCAATCCAAAGGATCGATGAATACGGCTCCGTACTTCAGTGAGATCTCTTTGGTAACGGTGCTCGATGGCGTACGAGTGCGCGTGACGTCACAAAGAGTGGGATCCTTTAAGTGAACGCTCAAGCAACTGGGAGAATTCTTCCCTGGGTATGGCGTATCTCCGATAACAATGACTTTCAAGTCCTGCGCTTTCAGCTTTTCAAGGAAACTCGAAAAACCAGCGCTCCATGTATTCACATATGAGTTGGTGGGCGTAGCTACTTTCGCTGTGATTTGAGTGGCGTTAGCAATAATGACGTACTCGGGTTTTTCAGAAGCGAGCTTCTTCGGCAATGCGCGCTGCCATTTCACACATTCACTATCAGTGATCCCGCCACGCATCAATGGCAGGTCGGTTGCCGGACACCCACTCTTGGTGAAGGTGACTAATTTTCGTTTCGTCTGAGTAGCGAACTCCTCTAACGCCGGAAACCACTGTGCTCCATGCGAATCTCCGATGAGGATAATCTTTGAATCGCTGGTCTGGTCGCCAAAAATACACGATGATTTTGGCTCAGATTCCTTGAATGGCAGATGGCAACCGTTGTCATAGATTGCTGGGCTCGTTAAATCGAATTTAATGGCACTTGTACTGTTATTAAAGGAGTAACTGCTCACTGCAAGTGTGGAGATAGCCACAGCACCGAGAGCGAAATAGATACCAATCCAACGTTTTTTGAATCCACGAATACTTCTAAACTTTAATTCAACAAATTTATGCAGAAAGAGTGAGAGTGCCACAGCGAGGGCAATGAGCACTAGACGTGAGACCACTGACGGTTCAGGGCTACGGAAATTCAAAATGACAATGAGCGGCCAATGCACCAGGTAGAGCGGAAAGGAGAGGTCACCGAGCCACTCCAAGAATCTATTTGTGGAGAGTTTGGAATCTGCCAGGATGATAAGTCCGGCAGAGAGCACCGGAAGGATCGTGCTCACCCCAGGAGTGGGCTGGTCGCTTCCAATAAGAATGACACTGAGAACAACTCCGCCCCAACCTATGCAGGCGACCAGATTCTTTTTCGCGCCCTCTATCGTCTTCTTGGACACGGCCAAACTAGCGCCTATCAAAAGTTCCCACGCACGTGATGTAGGCAGATAAAAGGAGTACACCTCGGAGAAGTTATAGGTAGTAAGTAAGGCAAACACCAGGGATAAGCCTGTTAATAAATAGATAGTCTTTTTTCTATTACGTAGAAAAAGCAGAAAGAGCAGTGGCCACACTAGATAGAACTGCTCTTCAATACCCAGGGACCAAAAGTGCAGGAATGGCGAAGGATCGAGTGATTGGCTGAGGTAATCCGTATTCTGATTAAGGAATATCAGATTGGGAATAGTGAGGAGTACACCGATTCCTTCCACCATATATTGATGGAGATTAAGCGGTGAGAGCAGAAATGAACTCGCAATTGCAATTCCAAGTAACGATAAGAGGCTTACAGGGAGTATTCGTCTGGCTCGACTTTGATAGAAAGAGAGTAGTTGCGCTCTTACAGATCCACTACCTGTTGCAATCTTCTGGGTGATGACAAATCCAGAGATGACGAAAAATATATCTACTCCGAGGAAGCCTCCCTTAAAACCTCCGATGCTGTAATGGTAGAAAATGACCAACAAGACCGAGACTCCACGAAGCGCCTGAATATCTCGGCGCTTGGCGTATGTCTTCATTTGTCGAAGTATATCTTCGACCATCTGAGTGAAGTGGGAGTCAGTAAGCCGTGACGATGATCTAGTGCGTGCGGTAATTGTTGACTAGTGACGCGCGAGCTTCGCGACTGCGGCGAACAGTGCCGGCAGCCCATGATGTGATTCCCAGCCCGTTGAGTACTTCAAGTGATTCTGTGAGGCTCGCGGCATCAACTGCGGCAACCATGCCGACGCCCACGTTCCAGGTCTTCTCCATCTCGGCCTGTGGGAGACCGGCGATCTGGGAGAGGGTGGCAAAGATCGGTGGGAGCTCCCAGGTGGCGCGATCGAGCACGGCCTCAAGCCCCGCGGGGATGGAGCGGGCGGTGTTGGCGGCGAGCCCGCCACCGGTGATGTGTGCCATCGCGTGCGTGCCCGAAAGAGCCGCGAGGGCAAGAGCGGGCTTTGCATAGATCTGTGTCGGCGCAGCTAAGAGTTCCCCCCACGAGGCCGGGAGGTCGGGGTGGGTGGCGTCGAGGTCGATGGCGTGGGCGGTGAGGATGTGGCGCACGAGTGAGTAGCCGTTGGCATGGAGGCCGGAGGAGGCCATCGCGATGAGGAGGTCGCCCTCTTTGACGAGGTGGGCACCGAGGAGGCGCGGTTCATCTACTACTCCGGTGGCCGCGCCAGCAATGTCGAATTCATCGGGAGCCATCAGGCCAGGGTGTTCGGCGGTCTCCCCGCCGATGAGCGCGCAACCCGCGATGGCGCAACCATCGGCGATACCGGCAACGATGCGTGCAATATTTTCTGGAACAACTTTGCCGACTGCAATGTAATCGGTCATAAAGAGTGGTTCAGCGCCACAGACCACTAAGTCATCAACGACCATGGCAACTAGATCGTGTCCGATGGTGTCGAGCAAACCAGTGCGACGAGCGATCTCTGTTTTAGTTCCGACACCATCCGTTGAAGTAGCAAGTAACGGTTTTGCGTAGTTACGTAATTTGCTGGCATCAAAGAGCCCCGCGAAACCACCGATGCCACCCATCACCTCTGGACGCGTGGCCCTAGCGATAGATGCTTTCATCAGTTCTACTGCGCGATCGCCCGCTTCGATATCGACGCCAGCAGCGGAGTAGGAGATCTCACTCATGCGAGTTTCACACTTTCAGTGAGTGCGATTGCGGAGAG
>CAIMVH010000080.1 GCA_903844855.1 uncultured Actinomycetes bacterium
CCTTTTCGCGGCTGGCAAGGGAGCAGATGAAGTAGCGAAAGCCTTCCCGGCCTCACCTCTTCCGTGGGCAATGCTGGCAGATGAAGCTTGGGCGCAAGGTCGAGTGCTCGAGTCCTACGCCTTTGCGCGCACCGGCTATCACCGTGGTCTTGATCTCTTGCGTCGAAATGGTTGGAAAGGACACGGACCGGTTCCGTGGGAACACGAAGGAAACCGCGGTTGGTTGCGCGCTGTTCATGCACTCGGTCGGGCTGCTGGTTCGATTGGTGAGAGTGAAGAGCACGACCGTTGCACACTCTTCTTACGTGACTCCAGCGCTACAGCTGCAGAATTCTTAAATAAGTAATTCGCTTTCTCCGCTCTCGTTCTAAGGTGTACTGATGAATCCATTGAGTGCGCAATCCATCGTTGAAACCCTCGGCCTCGTGGGTGTCTTCATGGTGTTGCTCGCTGAAACAGCGCTGCTGATCGGAATCATCCTTCCTGGAGATTCGCTGCTCTTTGTTGCCGGGGTCGCTGCCTCGGGTGTGGCTATGAAAGCTGTGGGAGTGCAGTTGAGTCTTCCGGTGCTGATGATTGGCGCACCGATTGCCGCCATCGTGGGTTCTCAAGTGGGGCGCAATATCGGCGAGAAGTTAGGAAGACCACTCTTTGCTCGCCCTGATGGTCGCATCTTCTCTCAAGATCGTGTGAAGAAGACCGAAGATTTTCTCGCTCGTTACGGATATGCCAAAGCCTTAATCCTCGCGAGATTTGTACCCGTCGTGCGCACGTTGATCAATCCCATTGCCGGTGTTATTGGAATGCCCAAAGCCACGTTCTTAAAGTGGAACGTTATTAGCGCGATCCTCTGGACTGAGAGCGTCATCATTCTTGGTTACTTACTTGGTGAAAAACTCAAAGGGTCTATCGACAAGTATTTATTACCGATTGTGGCCGTCGTGATTGTGATTAGCATCTTGCCTCTGCTCCTTGGATTTATCAAAGAGCGAAAGAATAAGTCTTAATCAAGTCCTAAATCACTGAGTGAATAGGCCGCAAAATAAGGCAATCCGGCTTCTTTAATAGCAGGTGCTGCCCCGCGTTCCACAATGACAGCGACACCCACTACTTCAGCACCAGCTTCGCGAAGTGCTTCCACTGCAGAAAGTACAGAGCCACCAGTAGTTGAAGTATCTTCCACCGCAAGGACGCGACGTCCGGCAACATCTGGTCCTTCGATGCGACGTTGCAATCCATGTTGCTTCTCACTCTTGCGCACCACGAATGAATCGATGCGCTTACCTTTAGCGGCAGCTGCATGCATCATCGCGGTAGCAACGGGGTCAGCACCGAGTGTGAGTCCACCGACGGCGTCGTAGTGCAATTCGCTAGTGAGTGCGAGCATCACTTCGCCGACAAGAGGAGCTGCTACTGCATCAAGAGTGACGCGACGAAGGTCGACGTAGTAATTGGCTTCCTTACCGCTGGAGAGGATGACCTTTCCGTGGACGATGGCCTTCGACTTGATCTCCGCGAGGAGTGCATTTTTTGGATCGCTCATGCCGATAAGCCTAGAGTGCGTTCATGCCTGCTCTGGTCCGCGTCTACTCAAGTGAGCCACACCCGCTCGCTCATGTCTGGGTGGAGAGCGCCGGCGAGCGCAGAATTCCAGAGATAGCGAGTGATTTGCTCACTATTCCTGACGTTCTCTGGATTGGCCTCCGTGGAGATCTCGCCCCATTAGCGCCCGCCATTGCCTTTGCCAGGCGAGCTTCCAAGCTTCCACTTGCTGGTTACCTGCTGATCGATGGTGACTTCCCAAGGGTCGGTGAGTTGGATTGGCCCGATGCCCCCGTGGCTTATCTGGCGTCTGTTCCAGATTATGAAACTCACGCTAAAGCCGCCCTCGCCCGTGGTTGGCAAGTGATCTCGGCCCTCACTGATTTATAGCGCGTACCCAGAGATAGGCTTCCCCCATGTCCCAGCGCGAAATCCCTGGTTTAGTCCCCCGACTCAAGCCACTTGGCACCACGGTCTTTGCCCATTACTCCGCCATCGCCACCGAAACGGGTGCGATCAATCTCGGACAAGGTTTCCCCGACGTTGATGGCCCTTCCTGGATTGGTGATGCGGTCACTCGCGCGATTGCTGAGGGACGTGGAAATCAATATCCCGCAGGAGTCGGCGTATTGGAATTGCGCAAAGCTGTCGTCGGGCATCAAAAACGTTGGTATGGAATTGATAATGATTTTGCGACTGAAGTCCTCATCACCGCTGGTGCCACCGAAGCAATTACTGCTGCGCTTATTGGTTTAGTTGATACAGATGATGAAGTAATTGTTTTTGAGCCTTTTTATGATTCGTATCGCGCAGCCGTAGTGATGGCGCGTGGCAAACTCGTGGCGATCACCATGGAAGCCCCCGAGTACAAGCTCGATATTGATGCAGTACGTAAAGCCATTACTCCACGTACCAAAGTCATAGTGGTGAACACGCCACACAATCCAAGTGGTGCCGTCACTTCACGCGAAGAACTACAGGCTTTAGCCGATGTTGCGATCGAACATAACCTTGTGGTGATTTCCGATGAGGTTTATGAACATATGGCTTTTGAAGGCGAACATGTTTTGATCTCATCGCTTCCTGGAATGCGCGAACGTACTCTTACTATTTCTTCCGCCGGAAAACTCTTCTCCTATACCGGATGGAAGATCGGCTGGATCACTGGCCCTAAGCCACTAGTTGATGCCGCAAAGACAGTAAAGCAATTCCTTACATTCGTGGTCGGTGGTCCATTTCAATACGCGCTCGCTGAGGCACTTGATAATGGAGACGAGTGGCTAAAAGACCTCCGAGAATCTCTGACACAATCGCGTGATTACTTCACTTCAGGCCTTAAATCATTGGGTTTTGAAGTCCACCAACCCAAGGGCACCTACTTTGCAACAGTAGATGTACGTTCCAAGGGTTTTGCGACCGCTGACGAATTCTGCCAAACAATTCCGAAGTC
>CAIMVH010000081.1 GCA_903844855.1 uncultured Actinomycetes bacterium
AGACCACCACCCTGCGCATGTTGATGGGATTGATCTTCCCGACGTCGGGTGAGATCGAGATTTCTGGAGTACCAGTCTTCCCCGGATCGCGCGCCCTTTCTGGGCTCGGAAGTTTTGTTGAAGGGCCTGGATTTCTTCCTCATCTCACTGGAAGTGAAAACCTCGATCTCTACTGGCGATCGACTGGCCGCAGCGACGACCCAGAAATCGCTGATGCGCTTGAAATATCCGGCTTAGGCACTGCAGTCAATAAAAAGGTGCGTACTTATAGCCAAGGCATGCGCCAACGGCTAGCAATCGCACAAGCAATGCTCGGTAAACCAGGGTTGCTCGTACTCGATGAGCCCACGAATGGGCTTGACCCCACACAAATCAAAGCGATGCGTTCTATCCTCAAGAATTATGCGGAGAGCGGCCGTACCGTCATTGTTTCATCACACTTACTCTCTGAAGTCGAACAGACCTGCTCTCATGTAGTTGTGATGCATAGGGGTCTATTGATTGCATCAGGAACCATCGATGAGATTCTCAACCGAAATGGCAAAAGAGCACAGCATCTGGAAGAGATCTTTATGGATCTAGTTGGCGAAGATACGGAGATTGGAATCTAATGAGTTATTCAGCAGCTCACACGCTTCCCTTCCGGGTGGAACTTATTCGTCAAGTCAGGCGAAAGCGCACGTTGATCGCCTACCTCTTTATCGTCGCATTACCTCTGATTGTGGCGGGAGCTGTGAAGTTTGGTCCGTCGAGCGACGGTGGTGGCGATGAATTCGGTGGTGGCGGACTTGATTTGATCGGTCTGGCAACTCATAGCGCCGCGAACTTCACCGCAACGATGTTTTACTTCGCTACCGGATTTGTTTTGATTACCGTTGTAGCAATTTTCTGTGGAGATACGGTAGCCAGTGAAGCATCCTGGTCCACACTTCGTTACTTGCTCGCCTCGCCAGTTCCGCGAGCGCGTTTACTTCGCCAGAAACTACTCGTGGGTCTTACGCTTTCCGGTGGCGCCGTTCTTTTATTACCTATTGCTTCTTACATCATCGGCGGAATTACTTTTGGCTTTGGCGGTCTGCAAACTCCACTCGGTGCCACGTTTTCGCAAGGCGTCGGAATCCAACGCATCGCGATTATGACCGCATTTCTGGCGCTCTCGCTACTCTTCTGCGCAGGTCTAGCTTTTCTTATGAGCGTAACGACCGATGCTCCCCTCGGCGCAGTGGGGGCGGCAGTAGGCATAGTTATCATAAGTAATATTCTTAACGCTATTAGCGCACTCGGGTCACTGCGCAATTGGCTTCCTACCCATTACGCCTATGCATGGCTTGATGCCTTGGCTACAGAGATCGACTGGAGCGCTATGGTGCGCGGAGCGTCCTACTCGCTCATCGCCTTCGCGCTCTGTGTCGGAGCCGCGACCGCCAAGTTTGCCCGGAAAGACATCACCTCATAATTCTTCTATTCGCTTAAAATTCGCTCTGCGTAGGGCGAAGATCACCTCTAGACTTACCCCTCAAATGCCTATTTGGAAGTAGCGTCTGAACATGAGAATTTTTGTACCAAAAGAGTCCCGTACGGGCGAGCGCCGGGTCGCCATCACCCCAGATGTTATTGGTCGTCTCAAGCAAAACGGCTTAGATGTCACCATCGAAAGCGGGGCAGGAACGTCTGCCGGTTTCGGTGATGAGCTCTACCGCACTGCCGGTGCCACGATCTCCCCTACGGCAACTTTCGCCGAAGGTGACGTGGTAGCCAGCGTCGTGCCCATAACAAATGAACAATTTGGGCAGCTGCGACCAGGCACCATCACTATTTCTTTCTTGCCTATTCATTCGGCAGCCGAGAGCATCGCGGCATCGGTGGCGGCTAAGGCAACTTCCTTCTCGCTTGAAGCGATACCTCGTATCTCGCGTGCGCAATCTATGGACGCGCTGACATCCCAAGCCCTCTGCGCTGGATATCGGTGCGCACTCATCGGCGCAGAATTATCTCCGCGTTTCTTTCCGCTCCTCATGACCGCCGCGGGCACCGTCACTCCCGCTCAAGTGCTCGTACTCGGTGCCGGTGTCGCTGGTTTGCAAGCCATCGCGACCGCCCGCAGGCTTGGCGGTGTCGTTTCGGCCTACGACGTGCGCTCCTCATCTGCAGATGAAGTGCGCTCAATGGGCGCCACCTTCATCGAATTGGAATTGGAAGCACTCGAAGGCGCCGGTGGTTATGCACGCGAAATGGATGAAGCCCGCGCCCAGCGCCAACGCGATCTTCTCGCTCCTCATATTGCAGCTGCCGATGTAGTGATCACCACTGCTGCTGTTCCCGGTCGTACGGCTCCTCGACTGATTACTAAAGAGATGATGACCGGCATGAAGGAAGGGTCAGTCATCGTCGATCTCGCCTCTGAAAGTGGTGGCAATGTCGAAGGTTCAGTGGCCGGGGAAACCATTAAGACACCCGCCGGCGTCACGATCTGGGGTGGCAAAGATGTACCCAGCCAACTCCCGTATCACGCCAGCCAACTCCTCTCCCGAAACATCGTCAATCTCTTGCTCCTCATGACAAAGGAAGGCGTGGTCACGCCTGATTTTGAAGACGAAATTGTTGACGCATCAGCCGCAACACATAACGGAACCCAACGAT
>CAIMVH010000082.1 GCA_903844855.1 uncultured Actinomycetes bacterium
GCCCTTGGGGGTAGCAATGATATTCACAAATGACTTGACCACGGTTTCGTATTCATTTCCCCAACGAAGAGCGATGTCCACCACTACATCGCGGTCTACATCCGTGGTGACCATATGGCCTTGATCGTCAAGCACAGGAACGCTCTCTGTGAAGTGACCATTGCCATGGATGCGAATGGGATCGCAGAGCGAAGAATCTGGCGCGAGGAATTCGCAGTACTCCGCAATTCCTCCAGTGGATTGGAATCGCTCGACGGTCTTCTCTTTACGTTCGTCACGAACTTCAATGGCGAGGCCAGGTATGAGAAATGTGGTTTGCCTGGCACGATCGTAAATTTCAGAGAGCTCTAGTGAGGCCTCCTTGATAAAGATCTGTCGATCGCTCCACCAGCGAATGCGGGTTCCGGTAATTTTCTTGTTCACTTTGCCGCCATTGCGCAGGCCACTTTTCTTGCTGAAGGTGGCTTTGGGGCCTTCCCCGTCGAAGAATCCGGGCGCACCCCTACGGAAGGACATTTGGTGAATCAACCCATCACGATCGACCTCTACATCGAGTCGTTCGCTCAATGCGTTGACCACGCTGGCACCGACGCCGTGGAGGCCACCCGAAGCAGTGTATGAACCCCCACCAAACTTGCCGCCGGCGTGCAAGCGCGTCATCACAACTTCGACGCCAGTAAGCCCGGTCTTTGGCTCGATGTCGACAGGAATGCCACGACCGTTATCAGAAACTTCTACCGATCCATCAGGCAGCAGCGCCACAATAATTTCCGTGCAATGACCGGCGAGGGCTTCATCGACCGCATTGTCGATGATCTCCCAGAGGCAGTGCATGAGACCCCGGGAATCAGTGGAGCCGATATACATGCCAGGGCGCTTACGGACCGCGTCGAGCCCCTCGAGGACACTCAGGTGCTTAGCAGAGTACTCACTTGACTTGCTCTCCTGCGCTCCTGCGCTCGCGGCTCTCGCCTTGGCTGCGGGGGCTGGGGCGGGTTTTTTGGAGGCGGGAGGCACGAAGGGCAGGTTACCGGGAGAAGAAGCCCGCGCCGGGGATATTCGCCTTCCGAGGAGGGAGTTTTCGCCAGGAATCCTGAGAAGAGCCAGTGAATTGTGATTGCTGACACGCCAAAGGGTATTTCTCCCTGCGGGAATGAAAAATACCTGCTTTGATGTTCACATAGTGTTACTGAGTAGGAAATTTATGACGGCGGGAGGCCTACAGTGAATGAAGTAAGTAGTTTGCTCGCCAGCGATCGTTGCGATCGTTGCGGAGCGCAGGCCTATGTCCGGGCAATTCTTCCTTCAGGCGGCGAGTTGCTCTTCTGCGGTCACCACGCCAAGGAGTACAGCGGCAGTCTCAATAAGGTTGCCGCCGAGATTCACGATGAGACGAATCGTCTTGTCGATTCAGAAGCTCACTAATCTTCGCCAACACTCTTAGCGTCGATAAACGAAAGTTTATTTAATCGAGATAATCGCGCAGCACTTGCGAGCGCGATGGGTGGCGCAACTTCGACATCGTCTTTGATTCGATCTGTCGAATGCGCTCGCGAGTCACACCGTAAACCTTGCCGATTTCATCAAGGGTCTTCGGTTGACCATCGGTGAGACCAAAGCGCATCTGAACTACGCCAGCCTCACGATCGCTGAGGGTATTGAGTACCGAGTGGAGTTGCTCTTGGAGCAGGGTGAAGCTCACGGCGTCTGCCGGCACAACCGCCTCTGAGTCTTCGATGAGATCGCCAAATTCACTATCTCCCTCTTCGCCAAGCGGCGTATGGAGCGAGATGGGTTCGCGACCGTACTTCTGAACTTCAACAACCTTCTCAGGGGTCATATCTAGTTCGCGGGCCAATTCTTCTGGAGTAGGTTCGCGACCCAAGTCTTGCAACATTTGGCGTTGCACGCGCGCCAACTTGTTGATGACTTCGACCATGTGAACCGGAATACGAATAGTGCGCGCCTGGTCCGCCATTGCTCGAGTGATTGCTTGGCGGATCCACCAGGTTGCATACGTCGAAAATTTGTAGCCCTTGGTGTAATCGAACTTCTCTACTGCACGGATCAGACCAAGATTTCCTTCTTGAATGAGATCAAGGAAGAGCATGCCGCGTCCGGTGTAGCGCTTGGCAAGGGAGACCACGAGGCGAAGGTTTGCTTCGAGGAGGTGATTCTTGGCACGACGACCATCTTCAGCGATCCAATCCATCTCCCGCTTTTCACGATCACCAAACTTCTTACCAGAGTTGAGGATTTCTTCTGCGAAGAGACCAGCTTCGATCCGCTTTGCAAGCTCTACTTCTTGCTCGGCATTAAGGAGTGCGACTTTACCGATTTGTTTGAGGTAATCCTTCACCGGATCAGCGGTGGCGCCAGCGGAAACGACTTGCTGTACAGGCGCATCCTCTTCATCAGAAGCCGAAAGAGTGAACTCTTCAGTATCTTCGCCTGGCTTCTCTGGCGTCTCTGGAGTCTCTGCTTCGTCAGTGAGGGATTCAACTTCGACGATGGCGATGGCTTCAGCAACAACTGCTTCAAGATCTTCTAATTCAATTTCTTCAAGATCAATATCGTCTTCGAGCTCCACATCAATCTTTACTTCGATGCTCTCTTCAAGAAGTGATTCAATCTTCGCTGGCTTTCCACTCTTCGCAGATTTGGTTTCGGCCTTCACGGGAGCTGGCAGCGCTTTCTTGACAGGCGCAGCTTTCACCGGCGCTGCCTTCTTCACCGGAGCTGCCTTCTTCACCGGAGCTGCCTTCTTCACCGGAGCTGCCTTCTTCACCGGCGCTGCCTTCTTCACCGGAGCTGCCTTCTTCACAGGAGCACTCTTTGCTGGTGTCGCCTTCTTTGCCGGCGATTTAGCAGATGCCTGAGCTGGCGATTTCTTGGCGGCGGTCTTGCCGCTCTTTCCAGCAGATGTGGGCACTGAGGTTCCTTCGGTAAAGCATTCGGGGTGATGCGGGTGGGCATATTGTAATTCGTCTGGCGCCCCTCTGATTACCGAATTACCGCCAGCTGGCCTGGAAATGATGGTCAAATCAGGAAGAGCAGGGGGTTCCGGCGCCGATTGGTGCTCAAACGCCTAAGAATGGGTGTGCGAGAGGCCTTCTAAGCGAGCTTTCGCCTTCGCCAGGGTATGGCGAATGATCTCTCCCACCGCTTCCACCTCGATCAAGAAGCCGTCGTGGCCAAAGGGTGAGGCGACCACCAAAGCCGCTTCAGCGGTGGGTGCGAGCTCAGCAATCTCTTGCTGAAGGCGAGGGGGGAAGAGGCGGTCGGTGTCAATGGTGACGACCACGATGGGAACCTCCGCGCTAGCAAGTGCCCGCTCCACACCACCGCGACCGCGACCAATGTCGTGGGAACTCATGGCATTGGTTAACCGAATGTACGTATTGGCATCGAAACGGTGCTGCAACTTATCGGCCTGATGATCGAGATAAGACTCAACAGCCCATCGCCCCGAATTGTCGTCTTGTAAATCTCGCCCAAAGCGCACATCCATTTCACTTTCGCATCGATAGGTGAGGTGTGCGATACGGCGGGCAATTCCCATGCCCACGGTAGGACTGAAATCTTTGTCATAAAAATCTCCACCATAGAAATGTGGGTCTTTCTTAATAGCCTGAATCTCTACCGACCACGTTCCGATCTGATCTCCGGTGGCCACCGACGAAGATCCGATCGTGCAAATTCCAGCGACCCGATCTGGATAGGCAATGGCCCACTCCAACGCGCGCATTCCACCCATCGATGGTCCGACGGCAATGACGTATCGCTCAATCCCTATGGCATCAGAGAACGCAATCTCTGCCTGCACCATGTCTCGAATAGTGACAGCAGGAAAACGAGAACCATAGAAGCGACCATCTGGGTGAGTCGATGCCGGTCCAGACGATCCCTGACAGCCTCCGATGACATTTGGGCAGACCACAAAGTACTTATCGGTGTCGAAGGGTTTCCCAGGGCCCACCATTTCGGGCCACCAACCGGGAACATCTGACCAGCCGGTGAGTGCGTGATTGACCAGAATGGCATTGGAGCAATCAGCGTTGAGAGTGCCCCATGATTGATAAGCAATTGTGACGCTCGGAAGTACTTCACCCGATTCCAAAGTGAGATCACCGATGTTAAGGAAGAGCCGATCGCCCGGGTCATCTCCTTCCAACCATGCGCCAGTAATCGAAGTGCGATCCGCGCGCAGACGCACTTCAGCTGCGGAGGCGACTACTGTCGCCCCTGCAGCTTGATGCAAGGCGCGCGGACACATAATTACGCGCCCTTAGCGGCGCGGAATCCAATCTCGATATCTGCTTTGAGATCTTCCACGTTCTCGAGACCAAGACTCAACCTCACTAGGCCTGGAGTCACGCCAGCAGCTAGTTGCTCAGAGGCATTTAATTGAGAGTGTGTTGTTGTTGCGGGATGAATCACTAATGAGCGCACATCGCCAATATTGGCTACGTGACTGAAAAGTTCAAGAGACTCTACAAACTTTCGGCCAGCGTCTACGCCACCCTTGAGCTCAAAGGAAAGTACCGCACCAGAACCCTTGGGCACGTACTTCTTTGCCAAGCGATGCCACGGAGAAGAAGGAAGTGAGGCGTAATTTACTTTCTCCACTTCTTCGCGAGTCTCGAGCCAAGACGCGATGCTCTTAGCGTTTTCCACATGCCGATCGATGCGAAGGCTCAAGGTTTCTAGACCTTGGGCAAGAAGCCACGCATTGAAGGGGCTCACTGCAGCGCCGATATCACGGAGTAACGTGAGACGAATCTTGAAGATGTAGGCAAGGTTTGCCCCAAAGGCCGATCCGACGCCTAGCGCTTGTGCGTACACAAGGCCGTGATAACTGGGATCTGGCTCGTTGAAGCTCTTGAAACGCTCTGGGTAACGGGCGTAATCGAAGTTGCCTGAATCCACGATCGCACCGACTATGGCGTTGCCGTGTCCTGAGAGGAACTTAGTTGCCGAGTGGACTACGACGTCGGCGCCATGTTCGATCGGACGAAGTAGGTACGGAGTTGCCACCGTGTTATCGACGATGAGTGGAACACCAAATGCGTGAGCCACATTGGCCACGCCTTCGATGTCGAGCACGTCGTTTTTTGGATTTGAAATAGTCTCACCAAAAAAAGCCTTCGTGTTCGGACGAATCGCTTTGCGCCACGACTCGAGATCTTCTGGATCTTCCACGAAGGAGACTTCGATACCGAGCTTAGGAAGCGTGTAATGGAAGAGGTTGTACGTTCCGCCGTAAAGGCTGGGGCTCGAAACAATGTGATCGCCGGCTTCAGCAACTGCCAGGATTGAAAAAGTCGTTGCTGCCGAACCAGAAGCGACGAGGAGGGAGGCCACGCCACCTTCAAGAGAGGCGATGCGTTGTTCTACGGCATCTTGTGTGGGGTTCATGATGCGTGTGTAGATATTTCCCAACTCAGCAAGGCCGAAGAGATCAGCGGCATGCTTGGTATCGCGAAATTGGTATGCCGTCGTTTGATAGAGCGGCAACGCGCGCGCACCTGTGGTGGGATCAGGAACTTGACCTGCGTGGATCTGGCGTGTTTCGAAAGACCATCCACCCTTGGCGGAATCAGACATAGTTTTCAACTTTCTCGTCGTATGTGTGAGAGCACGGCGAGACTACGGATCGTGACCCTAAAAATAGGTAACGAAACATAACCCCTCCTGAGGGGTCTCCGTTGAGAGACCCGCGCTTGTCGACCGGTGTCGACCTGGTCCTCACCCGGAGCACCCCACCGCGGTGGAGGGTTGCCGTCCAGCAAGCCGGGGCTAAACGCTGGAACTCATGACCTAAGCGAAAGATTAGCGAGCAAGAGGCAAAATTGTCTAATCAGGCAGCTTCATAAACGAGCGCGCCTAATTTCTCGGCCAACTCGTGGCGCATCCGGGTAAAAGCCTCCGGCGGCCAGCCGGCTTCCATCGCTCGCATGAGGAGGCGGGCGAGTGAGTACTCCGGATCATCCTTCGTAGCCTCATCGAGGGCTAACCGGGCAAGGCCCCCCTCCCCTGCCTCATAACTCGTCGCCGCGAGCAGACAGGCGACAGGCGCGCGATATCTGAGTGGCGCTTGGGCAAGGAGGGTCCGCCAGAGCTCGACTGTAGAGAGGAGTTCTTCGCTGGAGTGCATGGTGATCGCATAATCTCGGAGGGCAAGGTTTTCCAACGCCCGAAGCGTGGGTCCCATCTCGACCGGCAAGAGCGTGCGACTTGCCTGCCACCGCTCCCAGACTCTGCGCAGAAGTGCGGCCGCTTCTGGAAGAGGCAAGATATCGTCTGCGACGGGAATGGGCGCACCGACCTGAGCAAGAGTGGCAGCCAAATCATGCTCGGAGACGCACGGCATCACGTGTCCGCGGATTACATGTTCGACAGCGATACGTGAACTTTCGAATGCAGGAAGTGGGTTGCCTTCATGGGGGCAGGAACCACATTCACTCTCGCACAATCTCGAGATCCAATGCGTTTCGTTAACGACAATGGACTCAATGAGAGAAAATCCTGCGGACTTAATTTCGTTCTCACACATCTCGAGGAATGAAAGCCCGTCACCACTGGTGTAAGCAACGAGCATGACACCTTCGATATTTTGCCAAGAAAGTGCCCCGATCAACTCTCGTGCAGAATCGCGTTCGTTGGGCACGATGATCTCAGCGCGCATGACTCGAGCGAGTCGGCGCTCTGGGTTGATCGAGAGCACGACGAGGGAATCTTGCGGATGGAATCCTAAGAGAAAGGGAATAGTGAGAAGAAGATCCTGCGGGGAATCAAGGGTGAGGGGTGAAGAGTCATGTGATGTCATGTGCGGAGCCTGCCTACTTCCACACACGTTGTCAGGAGCGAAATCGACTACTTGTGGATATCAAGTGCCCTCGCGCCGATCGCAAGCGAATGTAATGAGCATAATTAAGCACGATCGAATCTCCCGTCACCTCCACTTCTTCACCCTGGCTCGTGATGGCAGAAACATTCCATAGCACTTGTGCACTTACCCGAAAGAGATTTACTGAGCGGTACGAATGCATGATCGACCCGACCGGATATGGACCCCCTAGACCCCCGGCGCGTGGGGCACCATCGCCAAAATTCCACTGCACTGACGGTGTCAAAGTGACGTACAAAGTGAACCCTCCCACCGAAAGCGTGAAAGGCTTGGGGAGTGGACGTAAGTATGCGTTGATCGGAAGACCGACGATCCCCTCCCTTGGTTCAAGCGTGAGCACAAGTGCTGGAATATGTTCGCGGACACTTTCGCGAGCAAGTGGAGATGGCTTTCGCACCACCACAGGCGGAGTGCATATCCCCGGAAAATCGATGGGTGGGTCACAACGCCCAGTGGATTTCTCTACCTGAATAGTTCGTGTCTGCGTGCGATTTTTTCCGGCCACTGCGCGTTTAACGACCGTTGCCACCACATCGCTGTTATCAATATCTGTTGAAACGGTGAGGCAAGAACTCGTGGTGCACTCTGCCGTCGCGCTTCCCCATGAAATCGTGACAAGAACAGATGTGAGAAGTACAACAAGAGATACACGCTTCATGGAGTGATTACCTGAGATTGAGCAGTCGTCATCTTCCATCTGCCGTCGGTCTCTGAAAAATCTAGGAAATCAAACGATTCCGCCGCACATTCTCGTGAATGAAGTTTTAGTGAGATCTGCGTGCGATGGAGCGCCTTCACTTCGAGCCCCAACAGTTCAAGGCGATCAGCACCTGAGCGGCATATGGACTCGCCAAAGAGCCGGCTAAAAACCAGATCAAGTACTTCGGTAGGAATATTTACCGGCATGAGCCTTTGATCAATCCGCGAATTCGTGATCGAGAGAGCGCTCACGCGAGAAGCACTACGAGTCTCCTGAGGCGCAAGGGCTGCCCCAGTCGTGTCACACCCAAGTGGCAGCAAGAGAAGGAGGAGCGCGAGATATTTCATGGCAGCACGCTAAAGAGGAAAAGGCGCCGAGGAGACCCGGCTCCCCCAGCTCGAGATTCTCACCCTGAAAATGGGACTCCAGGCTCCTAGACTCTCACTGTGAGTAATGGCGAGAGCAGCGGCGGCGAGCACCACCGTCCCGAGAGTGGGGATGGTTGGCACGAGTGCCACTGCGGCCATAAACATTGGGGCATCTACGGCGCCGCTGGACTCTTAGCAGTGCGCCGAAGGGGCGAGGAACTCTTCGTGCTTCTTCAGCATCGCGCTCCCTGGAGTCATAACGGTGACACCTGGGGGCTACCCGGAGGGGCGCTCAATCGAGATGAGGATGCCATCGCAGGCGCCTTTCGAGAAGCGCTTGAGGAAGTGGGGATCGACGCCACTCATCTCACTCCACTTCATTCACACATGGACGACCATTCAACATGGAGTTACGAGACGGTCATTGCACTGGCATCAGATGATGCTGAGGCATCGGTTGCCAATCACGAATCAGTTGCGGTGGCCTGGATTACCACCAGCGGTGTCGAAGCAGAGAACCTGCATCCTTCGTTTGCCAAGTCGTGGCCGGCGCTACAGAAACTGTTACAAAGTTTAGGGATCTAAAAAAAGAAAGCGGGGGCTCTCTTTCGAGAACCCCCGCTTTACTTGTTGATGATTAGCTGCAACCGCTTGTCGATCCGCAACCTTCACAGACGTAGCAAGAACCAGCTGGGCGCATCTTTGTGCCGCAAGTGACACACATCGGCGCATCTTGATTACGGCCCATCATGGCTTCGAGGAGCTCAGTGGAAGAGCCCACCTGCCGAGCAGGAGCAGCAGGAGCTGCAGCTATCGGCTTGGTGACCAAGTCTTCGCTCTCTAACGCAGAGATTTCTTCAGCAGCGCTATATGAACCTGTTTCGAGTTGACGAGCACGCTCTTCGGCGGTGTAGATACCGAGCGCCGAACGCGTCTCGTAATCCAAGTAATCAAGGGAGAGACGACGGAAGATGTAATCCATGATGGATTGCGCCATACGTACGTCAGCATCATCTGTCATACCAGCTGGCTCAAAGCGCAGGTTGGCAAACTTTTGTACATAGGTCTCAAGAGGTACGCCGTATTGAAGACCGATAGAAACCGCGATCGAGAAGGCATCCATCACACCGGCAAGAGTGGAACCTTGCTTGCCAAGCTTAAGGAATACCTCACCAAGTGAACCGTCTTCATACGAGCCAGCAGTCATGTAACCCTCAGCGCCACCGACCGTGAAGGAAGTGGTGAGTGATGGGCGTGACTTGGGCAAGCGACGACGTGTGGCTACCGCTGAAACTTCAGCCGGCGCTGCGTCTTGTGCGCCGCGAGCATCTGAAAGTGGTTGACCCACCTTGCAGTTGTCGCGATAGATAGCGAGTGCCTTCAGGCCGTACTTCCAACCTTGGAAGTACACCTCTTCGACCTCTTCAACAGTGGCTTCTGATGGAAGGTTAACTGTCTTAGAGATAGCTCCCGAAAGGAATGGTTGGCATGCCGCCATCATGTGCACATGGCCCATGGCCGCAATGGGGCGAGCGCCCATCGCACAATCGAAGACGCTGTAATGCTCAGGCTTGAGACCCGGGGCATCAATAACGTTTCCGGTCGTACCAATGTGTTCCACAATGGCTTCGACCGTCTCTTCGGTGTAGCCAAGTTTGCGAAGTGAACGTGGAATCGCTTGGTTAACGATCTGCATAGAACCGCCACCGACCAGCTTCTTGAACTTGACGAGAGCGAGGTCTGGCTCGATACCCGTGGTGTCGCAATCCATCATGAGCCCAATGGTTCCGGTGGGTGCAAGGACGGATGCTTGCGCGTTACGCCAGCCATTCTTCTCACCAATTTTGAGGCAATCAGCCCAAGCCTTGGTGGCCTCACGATGAACATCTTTATCGAGAGTGGTGACTGCGCGAGATGCATCATTTGCTGCAGCGTGCTTGCGCATGACACGGGTATGAGCATCTGCGTTACGGGCATAGCCTTCGTATTGACCCACAACACCTGCCAATTCAGCTGAACGCTTGTAAGCAGTACCTGTCATGAGCGAGGTGATAGCGCCGGCAAGTGCACGACCGCCCTCACTATCGTAAGGAAGACCACTTGCCATCAGGAGCGCGCCGAGGTTGGCATAGCCAATACCTAGTTGACGGTACTTCCGAGTGGTGTCGCCAATGGCCTCTGTGGGGAAATCTGCGAAGCAAATAGAGATGTCCATCGCTGTGATAACAACCTCGACCAACTTGGCGAAGTTCGTCGCATCAAATGAGCCATCCTCTTTGAGAAACTTGAGCAAGTTGATGCTGGCTAAGTTGCAAGAAGAGTTGTCGAGTGACATGTACTCAGAGCATGGGTTAGAAGCGTTAATCCGACCCGTCTCTGGATTGGTGTGCCAATCGTTGATGGTGTCGTCGTATTGAATGCCGGGATCTGCGCAACCCCACGCAGCGACAGAGACTTTACGGAAGAGCTCGCGGGCATCGACCGTTTCGATAACTTCTCCGGTAGCGCGAGCGCGGAGACCAAATGTCTTGCCCTCCTCGACTGCGCGCATAAAATCATCACTCACACGAACCGAGTTATTAGCATTTTGGTATTGGACTGAAACGATGTCTTTGCCACCGAGGTCCATATCGAAACCAGCGTCGCGGAGAGCGCGAATCTTATCCTCTTCATTTGCTTTTGTTTCGATAAATTCTTCGATATCTGGATGATCAATGTCGAGCACAACCATTTTCGCTGCGCGACGCGTAGCTCCACCAGATTTGATGGTTCCAGCAGAGGCATCAGCTCCACGCATGAAAGAGACCGGGCCCGATGCAGTGCCACCAGACTTGAGAAGTTCTTTGCTCGAACGAATGCGGGAGAGATTAAGACCGGCTCCTGAGCCGCCCTTAAAGATCATGCCCTCTTCGCGGTACCAGTTAAGAATTGAATCCATCGTGTCATCAACACTCAGGATGAAGCAGGCGCTCACTTGTTGCGGAGCAGCCGTTCCGACGTTGAACCAGACAGGTGAATTGAACGAGAAGACTTGATGCATGAGAGCCCACGTCAACTCATGCTCAAAGATTTCTGCGTCGCTGTCGGCAGCAAAGTATCCAAAGTCCTTGCCAGCCTTCGTGTAGGTCAAGACCACACGATCGATAAGTTGCTTGAGACTCCACTCACGGTTATCGGTGCCGACCACGCCCCGGAAGTACTTGGTCGTCACGATGGTGGAAGCGTTTACTGACCAGAAGTCAGGAAACTCAGCGCCACGTTGTTCGAAGATGACCTCGCCGCTCTTCCAATTTGTCTGCACCACATCGCGACGCTCCCACGTCACTTCATCGTAGGGGTGCACGCCTGGAGTCGTAAAAATACGCTCCATGCGAAGACCTTTCTTCGACTTTGATGCGGTAGCGGAAGGGCGGGTGCTAACGGTCTCGGGCATTTCATCTTCTCCTGTGGTGTGGTGTTAATCGATCGAAGAGAAAGCAACGCTATTTGCGTACCCGCTCTGCAATACATTGGATGGTGAACTGATATTGCTACTTGAACTGATATTGGAATTGCTATTTGTTCCGGGTATTGCTCGAAGCAATGAAATCTCTGCCTCGAAATCCTCTAATGATTCAAATGCGCGATAAACCGAGGCATAACGTAGGTAGGCGACTTCATCGAGCTCACGTAGCGGAACTAAAATGGCTAGGCCCACTTCCTGTGCTTCAATTTCGGCACGACCACTCTCACGCAAAGCCTCTTCAACCCGTTGGGCCAATAGCGCCAAATCATCGTCGTTAACGGGGCGCCCCTGGCACGCCTTGCGGACACCGGCGACTACTTTCTCGCGACTAAAAGGCTCAGATGCGCCACTGCGCTTGATGATGTAGAGAGCAGCGGTCTCTTGGGTGGTGAAGCGCCGGCCACAGGTGGTGCACTCGCGGCGGCGGCGGATGGAGGTTCCTTCGTCCACAGGACGCGAATCGACGACTCGCGAATCCTCGTTACGACAGTAAGGGCAGTACATCTTTCGCCTCCTTCCTACGCTCAATTTCACACTTTTCGGGGCCCGCAAACAGGGTCAGTTGTGGATAAACCTGTGTGTGACCTGGGGAGAACTGCTATCTGGTGACCACAACCTGTGGAGGAAGTACACGGTTGTAAGCACTACATATAGGGGTAAGAGTAGACCGGGAGTCGAGGGTTCGCAATGTTGGCGGTGAAGTCGGCGTGTTGGGCGTGTCGAAGGGGGAAGGCCCCTTCGAGGGCGTATCTTGCTCGGATTTCTACTGGGCGATGGGGACGATGATGCGTTGCCCCGCCACCAATCCTGCGGACTCCAAATGGTTGAGCTCAGCGATGTTATCCACGACCGAACGGACATCGTGGCCGGTGCTCACGTGTCGGGCGATCGACCAGAGCGTCTCCCCCGGAACCACCACGATCTCTTGGTAAGTGACCGAGTTGCCAGGGCTCACTCCGGCGTTGGTGCCATCTTCGGCAATCGCTCCCGCAAGGAGAGCGCGAGAGAACGTAGCAACCGAGAGAGTGAGGGTGAGGAGAGAGGCGAGTACGAGAAGGCGTACTACGAGGCGACCGCGCGCCGTGAGGCGGAGCGGAACGGCGCTCCCCTGGGGCTGGATCCTTCGATCGCTCTCCCGAAAATTCACCCGGGGAGCCATCTGATAAGAAACCACGTAGCTACTCATCTCGTCCTCATCTCTCTACTTTTCGAACATTTGTTCTAATCAAACACCTAAATGACCAATAATGCAAGATTATTTCGAACAGGTGTTTGAATTTCCCTCCTTCAAAGGCTATCTTGGGGGTATGACACCTCCAGATCACGCTCCAGAGAAGACTCCGGCACTCGACCCGACCTTTGCGGAGCTGCCCGACGGCCCCGCCGATGACCATGGCCTTACCGCCCGCCAGCGGAAGATTCTCGAGGTCATATCGGCTTCGGTATCTGAGCGAGGATTTCCGCCCACCATGCGTGAAATCGGGGCAGCTGTTGGTTTAGCCAGCTCGGCGTCAGTGGCCTACCAACTCTCTAACTTGGTGGAGAAAGGACTCATCAAACGTTCTGGCGGGCGTCAAATGGATGTCATCTCACCCGAGAGCGGAGAGCAGATCATTCCTGGTAGCGCATATGGCTCACCTGCAACGCCGCAAGGACGCAAGAGCGGCAGCATGCGTGAGGTGCCTTTAGTGGGACGCATCGCCGCCGGCGCACCCATCCTGGCGGAAGCCCATATCGAAGAGAGCTACTCGCTCCCTTCCGATCTCGTAGGCAGTGGCGAGCTCTTCCTTCTTACCGTTGTGGGCGACTCCATGGTCGATGCCGCTATCTGCGATGGTGATCTCGTGGTCATTCGTTCACAGAAACATTGTGAACAAGGCGAGATCGTGGCAGCCATGATCGACGGCGAAGCCACCGTCAAGACTTTCAAGCGAAGCGATGGTCATATCTGGTTAATGCCCGCCAACCCTGCCTACGCGCCCATCCTGGGAGACCACGCGGAGATACTTGGAAAAGTTACTGCGGTCTTGCGCTCAATTCGTTAAAGAAGATCCTTAAAGAAGTACGTCAAAGAAGTCCCAGCGCTTCTTTGATCCGTTCGGCCACATTTCGGTCTACCTGCGCCAAAACCGTGGTCCCTTCTTCGCCATGCACTTCTTGATGCACCTCTCCAAATTCGTGCACGAGGTGGAGTAAATCGCCGCGAGAGTAAGGGATCAAGAGGTCAAGACTCACTCGGCGTTTGGGTAACTCTGCTTCAACTCGCGCTAGTAATTCAGTTACGCCTTCGCCCGTAAACGCTGAGACAACCATGGAGCGCGACTCTCGTCGACGGATCAATTCAATCGTTTCAGGATTGGCAATATCCGCCTTATTTATCACGATTATTTCCGAAATTGCGCGAGCGCCAATCTCATCAAGTACTTCGCGCACTGCATCAATCTGCCCCAATGGATCTACATGTGAGCCATCAACAATATGCAAGATGAGATCGGAGCCACTCACCTCTTCGAGTGTGGATTTAAATGCCTCAATAAGTTGATGTGGAAGATGGCGCACAAATCCCACCGTGTCAACGAATGTGTAAGTCTCGCCATCGCTACTTTCCGTTTTGCGAACCGTCGGATCGAGGGTGGCGAAGAGTGCGTTCTCCACAAGCACTCCGGCACCGGTGAAACGATTAAGGAGAGAAGACTTACCTGCGTTGGTATATCCCGCTATCGCGACCGACGGAACTTGGTACTTCACACGTTCCTGGCGCATCGTGTCGCGAGACTTCTTCATTTCAATAATTTCCTTGCGCAACTTCGCCATTCGATCACGAATACGGCGACGATCCGTTTCTATTTTGGTTTCGCCCGGGCCGCGACCACCGATACCGGCTCCGCCGGCCGCGCGACCACCAGCCTGACGTGAAAGAGATTCACCCCAACCCCGCAACCTAGGAAGCATGTACGTCATCTGAGCAAGCTCGACTTGCGCTTTGCCTTCTCGACTCTTGGCATGTTGGGCAAAGATATCGAGGATGAGCGCAGTGCGATCAACAACTTTAACTTTTACCTGTGCCTCTAACTGGCGCAATTGACTAGGCGAAAGTTCGCCATCACAGATCACTGTGTCGGCTCCTGTTGCAATGACCACGTCGCGCAACTCTTTTACCTTGCCACTTCCAATATACGTAGATGAATCCGGTGCATCACGTCGCTGAATGAGCCCATCAAGAACTTCAGAGCCCGCGGTCTCTGCTAAAGCTGCCAACTCTGCAAGTGAATTCTCAGCCTCGAGAGCGGTGCCTTGAGTCCAGACACCCACGAGCACCACGCGTTCTAATCGAAGTTGGCGATATTCAACTTCAGTAACGTCTTGCAGCTCTGTGGAAAGACCAACAACACGCCTCAGCGCATGGCGTTCCGCTAAATCAAATTCTCCCGACGATGTTTCTTCCACATAGGAGTCGTTACTCATCAATGTTGACTTCAAAGTCATTCACAAGCACCGCTGGCCCAGTCATCGTCACTTCCCCCAGCGCGTCAATATCGATCTCTAATGAGCCACCGAGTACATCAACGCGCCAGGTGCTCGCCCCGACGACTCCGGCTTGCGCAGCCGCGGCGACTGCCACAGCGCAGGTACCGGTTCCGCATGATCGAGTCTCCCCCACGCCTCGTTCGAATACTCGCATCGAAAGATGCCGCTCGTCCAGAATTTCAACAAACTCAACATTAACTCCGTCTGGAAAAAGACTTGCTGGGGTCACTGTGGGTTTTTCGAGCACTTCAGGAAGAAGTGCGAGCGACTCAAGAAAAACCACCGCATGCGGATTTCCTACCGAGACTTTAAATCCGAGCCAACTATTTCCGCCATAAGTCACCGTTGGCGTACCCGCCTCTATGACGACTGCCCCCATCCCGGCTGAGATACGCCCATCTGCTTTTATCTCGATTCGTTTGATACCGGCTCGCGTATCTATATCGAAAGAAGTGCGACTCTCTAATCCTCGATCATACAAATACTTAGCCATGACCCGAATGCCGTTGCCACACATCTCCGCAAGGCTGCCATCGCTATTTCGATAATCCATAAACCAATGCCCATCACGTTGCTTTATCTGAATGAGACCATCAGCTCCCACACCGGAATTGCGATTGCAGAGCGAAGCAATGTCACTTGGACTGAGATTGCCCTCCGGAATGAGAATGAATTCATTCTCGGTGCCGTGGCCTTTGGTGGCGCGAAGCGGCGTGCTCGGGGTCATACCTACGATCGTAGGCGCTACCGTTGGTAGATGCGCGCGCGCCTAATGATCCTCTTCTCAGCGACCTGCTTTGGCACCACGGGTACCGCGGCGGCCCTCGGTCCTTACGAAGCCGAATCACTTGCGGTGGGCACCAGCCGAATCGTCATTGGGGCCCTCCTGCTGCACATGTTTGCCATCGGCAAGAGTGCGGGAGTATCACCAGTGCGTCTGCGCGCCTGGCTCTGGGCCGGAGCCGGTATGGCCTCCTACCAACTCACCTTCTTCGCTGCGGTACACCTCAGTGGCGTCACAGTAGGCACAGTGGTGGCTCTGGGTTCAGCTCCCGCGCTCACCGGAGCTATCGATTGGCTCTGGTCTGGAACGAAACCGCGTGGCCGATGGTGGATAGCAACTGTGTGCGCCCTGATCGGCGTCATCATCTTGACCTCTTCCAAGGGCAGTGCGTCTCAAGCAACTTCGCTCTGGGGAATTCTCCTTGCCCTCGGTGCTGGGGCCTCTTACGCCATCTTTGCTGTGTGCAGCAAAGAAATCTTGGCGAGCGGTGCTTCGTTTCAATTCGCCATGGCCCGAGTCTTTGGAATCGGAGCCATCATGCTGGCTCCGCTACTTTTCATTCTCCCTATGGAATGGATTACCACTCCAAAAGGTGCGGCGATGGCGCTCTGGTTGGGCGCGGTCCCCACAGCGATTGCCTACCTTGCGTACGCATATGGTCTAAAAAGTGTGCAACCAAACGAGGCGGCCACACTTACGTTGGCAGAACCTGTCACTGCAACACTCTTTGGCGTCCTTCTCCTGAATGAGAGATCTTCTCTCACAACGTGGGTGGGAGTAGCGATTGTTGCACTTGGATTATTACTTCTCGCTATGCAGCGTTCGACGAACGTGCGACCTGGCGCGCGCAACGGCATCGCTTAAGTCTTCAAAAATGTGATGATCAAACCGGCACTCGTCGACACAGCAGGCTGACGCGTTACTAGCTCCGCGAACTCCACCATTGCATGTGAGTTCCGGCTGGAATCCATTCGATCTTTTCATCTCGCCGAAACCAGCTCTCTTGGCGGCGAGCAAACTTACGAGTGGAGATGATGGTCGACGCTTTCGCATAATCGCTACTCTCACCTCGATCTTTGGCATCGAGGATCTGTGCATAACCCAGTGCAGCACGCGCCGTCTTGCCCTCGCGTAAACCACGTGATTCAAGATCTACGACCTCGTCTTCAAATCCGTTCTCCCACATCTCCTCGACCCTAATGGCGATACGCGCATCAAGAAGTTCACGGGGAGAGAGCAAGCCCACTCTGATTGCTTCAGGATACGGAGTGGCCCCATCGCGTGGCAGATTTGCAGTGAACGGCTCTCCAGTTATCTCGATGACTTCAAGAGCGCGCACCACTCTGCGCACGTTGCCCGGCAAGATTGCCAGAGCCGCCATGGGGTCTTTCTCGCTCAGCTCTTGATGAAGAGCCGCCCCACCAATTCGTTCGGCACGAGCTTCAATCTCGGCCCGCACTTCTGGATCATTTTCTGGAAAACGTAACTCTTGTAAGAGCGAAGAAATGTAGAGTCCCGAGCCACCCACGACTATCAGTGGTGCGCCATCTTTACTGGCGATGAGCTCATGAACTTTTCGTTGATAGACCGCAACGCTCGCTTCTTCCACCACATCGAGCACGTCGATCATGTGATGTGGAATCCCACGACGCTGCGAGAGCGCAACCTTCGCGGTCCCAATATCCATTCCACGATACAGCTGAAGGGCATCTGCGTTTATTATTTCAGCCCCAATTTCCTCTGCCAGGTCGAGTGCGGCGTCACTCTTTCCGACCGCCGTGGGACCTACAAGAAAAATCAACATGGTTAGGGCCTTGGAGTGAGTGAAAGAAAAGTACGAGTTTCAGTCGAAGCCTGGGCGCTCTCCCAGACATCACCCGATCGAGTGCGCCTCACCGCGTTCGGAGGATTCTCAGCTACTAAATGATGAGGCGCGGCTTGAGTTACTGTCACTGTTGCAATATCTCCCGGACGGAGACGTTCCTCAGAGACGAAGTGCACGAGGTTGAAATCTCTGGCACGTCCACTCTGTCGCAACGTTGCGTCGTCTTTTCGTCCTGGCATATCAGATACCAAGACTTCAACCTCACGGCCGACTTGTGCTTTCTTCTGTTGCCAAGCAATCTCCTCAGTAAATGCATGAAGGCGCACATATCGCTCCGCCACCACATCCTCAGGTATTTGATTATCCATCTCTGCAGCAGCAGTACCCGGACGTTTTGAATATTTGAAGGTAAAGGCCATCTCGAACTTCGCCTGTGCAATCAGATCGAGGGTCTGCTGAAAGTCCGCTTCACTCTCCCCTGGGAATCCGACAATGATGTCTGTAGTAATGCTGGCCAGCGGAAGTGCATCGCGTACCTTTTCAACTATCCCTAGGTAGCGATCAGCTCGATACGAGCGTCGCATCGATTTAAGAATGGCATCAGAACCAGATTGAAGCGGCATATGCAGATGTGGCATCACATTATGTGTCTCTGCCATTGCGGCTATGACATCGTCTGTGAAATCGCGCGGATGAGGGCTGGTAAATCGAACCCTCTCTAGCCCTTCCACTTCACCACAAGCGCGTAGGAGGTCGGCAAAGGCGCCGCGCACGCCAAGTTCAACGCCGTACGCATTTACGTTCTGGCCCAGGAGAGTAATTTCGTTAACGCCATCTGCAACCAAGGCGCGCACTTCATCAAGAATCTCCTTCTTATCTCGATCTTTCTCCACGCCACGCAATGCCGGAACAATGCAGAAAGTGCACGTGTTATTACAACCCACAGATATTGAGACCCAGGCCGAGTGCAATGAGTCTCGTTTTGAAGGAAGCGTCGAGGGAAAAATCTCCAGCGATTCAACAATCTCAAGTTGTGACTCGCGCTGTATGCGAGCTCTTTCCAAAAGCAATGGCAGTGAGCCGACATTATGAGTACCGAAAACCACATCCACCCACGGCGCTCGGCGCAATATTTCGCCACGATCCTTTTGGGCCAAACATCCACCGACGGCAATCTGCATCGTTGGATGATTCAATTTTTCGGCAGCGAGCATTCCTAGAGTTCCATACAGTTTCTGATCCGCATTTTCGCGCACCGCACAAGTGTTAAAGACCATCACATCGGCTAATGCGCTCTCCGGTTTTTGGGCTTGAAACCCCGCCTCTTCAAGGAGGCCAGCCAGGCGCTCAGAGTCATGCGCATTCATTTGGCAACCGAAAGTTCTCACAAGATATGTGCGTCTATCGAATGCCATAGCTCCAGTCTACGAGTCCAGGATCAAAAAAGAAATTTATGTTCCATTCATCCTGAGGAGAGTCTGCTAGATCACGCTGCAACTTGATGATTATTACTTGAAGGAAAATCAACTCCTTCTAATGTAGTAGCCGTCCACACAATCTCGGACTAGGGAGAAGAAGATGAAAAGAAAGACATTTGACCGCTTACTTTCCGCCGCAGGGGCGATGCTTTCGGTAGTGCTTATTGTGGCTGGGGGCATGCTCCTCTGGGGCGCCAACTTCGCAAATAGCCAAGTGAATTCACAATTGAAAGATCAGAACGTTTTCTTTCCGGAGGCCGGATCTCCTGGCTTTGACGCCAAGAAATTCCCCGAGCTTCAAAAATACGCCGGTCTACAGATGACTACAGGTCAACAAGCGAAGGATTACGCAAACTTCTATATTGCTGCTCACCTCAAAGGCATCAATGGCGGAAAGAATTACGCAGAGACTAGTTCCGACGCACTAGACGCCATTTCCAAGGCTGGTCAAGCTGCTCTGGCTGCCGAAGCTTCGCCTGATGACATGGATCTCATTGCAGCTGCAGAACAATCACAGGTAGAAGCCGACGTTCTCGACAAAAAAGTGCAGACCCTCTTCCGAGGAGAAACTCTCCGTGGCCTCCTCCTCACTTCATTTGCTTTCTGGCAAGTAGGGCAGATCGCACTCATCTCGGCATACTTCGCATTTGCCGCTGGTGTCGTGATGCTCCTCCTCACGCTCCTTGGATTTGCGCATCTACGTAAAACACCTGCAGACGCACAGATCTAACTCCCTACGGAATCTCCCCTGTGGGGAGAAGGAGGGCGAGAGGCTGTCGGGAAACGGCAGCCTCTCGCTATTTCACTTCGTAGAACTCTTGGAGGGCGGCGCGAACTGCCACTCCAGCACGATCGCCGCGATGGCCCTTTCGCATAAGGAATCCGAGGAGTGCTCGCTCCTGCTTCTTCCTATCCCCGGGGCGCAACGATCGCACTTTCTTTGCAAGCAAATCCTGTAGAGCGGATTCTTCGCTCTCCGAAGAGACCTCTGAAATCACTTCCAGAATGAGATCGGGATCGATACCTTTTTCACGAAGTTCACGTGCTATCACTCGTGGTGCCAGACCCCGCGATCGCATCCGAGAATCTCTCCACGCACGAGCGAACTCGCCATCATCGAGTAAATTACTTCGAGTGAGCGCCATGATAAGTTCTTCGCCTATCTCGGTTGGAATTGCACGCTTTGCAAAAGCAGCGCGTAACTCTCCACAACTATGCGACCTCCGTGCCAATCGATCCAGCGCCATCCGCCGAGCAAGGGCCTGAAACTCCTCTTCGTTGCGCTCACGATCGCCACGCTCTTCCAAAAAGAGAGAGGAGCCCAGCGCTATGCCAGGCACCTCGAGTACCTCTTCCATCGGCGAGAAAAGTGATTTCAGGTTAGAAATCTACAACCGGAAGTGCGTCCTCGGAGATAACTGCTGCCGGAGCAACCGCGCGCACTCCGATTCCCATTTGCTCTTTGATCTTCTTCTCGATCTCGTTTGCTAGATCAGGATTGTCGATAAGGAAGGTCCGAGCGTTCTCTTTACCTTGACCGAGTTGATCACCTTCATAGGTGTACCAAGACCCTGACTTCTTTACGAAGCCTTCGTCAACACCGAGATCGATCAGTGAACCTTCGCGTGAGATACCGTGACCATAGAGGATGTCGAATTCAGCTTGCTTAAATGGCGGGGCCATCTTATTTTTTACAACCTTGACGCGAGTACGGTTACCGACTGCATCTTGGCCATCTTTCAGAGTTTCGATGCGACGGACATCAAGACGAATGGATGCGTAGAACTTAAGCGCTTTGCCACCTGTAGTGGTTTCCGGAGAGCCGAAGAAAACGCCGATCTTTTCACGCAACTGATTAATAAAGACTGCGGTTGTTTTTGATTGGGCCAATGCGCCAGTGATCTTGCGAAGCGCCTGACTCATCAATCGAGCCTGCAGGCCGACGTGGCTATCGCCCATTTCGCCTTCAATCTCTGCGCGTGGTACGAGAGCTGCCACTGAGTCGATCACCACAATGTCGAGCGCACCAGAGCGAATCAACATATCCATGATCTCGAGGGCTTGCTCACCAGTGTCTGGTTGCGAAACGAGGAGCGCATCGATATCGACGCCCAGCTTCTTTGCATACTCGGGATCGAGTGCATGCTCAGCATCGATGAAAGCCGCAATACCGCCGGCCTTCTGCGCATTAGCAATGGCGTGCAAGGCAACTGTGGTCTTACCAGAGGACTCTGGACCATAAATCTCAACAACGCGGCCCCGTGGGAAACCACCGATGCCGAGGGCAAGATCAAGTGCGATCGAACCAGAAGGAATGACCTCGACTGGCGCGCGCCCCTCGTCGCCCATCTTCATGATGGAGCCCTTACCGAATTGGCGTTCAATTTGTGCAAGTGCGCTCTCTAGGGCCTTGCTGCGATCTGGAGTACTGGGTGCCATCTCTCTACCTCTCAAGCTCTGGACCCGCTCCAGTGGGGAGTGGGCTATCTCGGCGACGGTAGCGGGAGGCACTGACACGATCCGCTCTTGCAAGCGGGTTGTGGAGGGCTTTGCCTGCTCACCTATCTGTGGATGAGGTTATACGAACATTTGTTCGAACGCGATCCGACACGCCCAAAGAGAGAGCAAGTCTCCTCTCTAGCGGAGGTGCGCCGGGACCCTTGGGTCATGGCGGCAGAGCGCTCGCCAGACCTCTTTAGCATCCTCGCCTTGGGCCAGCGCCTGGTCAATAGTGCGCCCTTGCAATTCTGAGAGCACGACATCGGCGGCAAAAGAGCGTGACCATTGCGCCCCTAAATACTCATCCATGCGTCGCCAGAATTCAGTGAGTCGCATCAGAATTCTTCTTCATATGAGGGTGCTCCATCAAAAGAGGGTATCCCCGCCGCGCGAACTCTTCGCGAGCGCGCTAGCCACTAACGCATCAACATCTGCTACCGGGATGATCACACTCGACACCAGAACTCTGGTGAGCATTTCACGTTGCATGGCACTGCTCACCCCATACTTTTCAAAGAGCCGATCGCACTCTTCACGCATAGTGATCCATAAAGGGTCAGAGGTAGCGGCCAGCATTCGTCCAAATACCGTGGGCTCTGATGTCGCAATGAATCGAAGGGCGTCATGAGTGGCGATGAAGGTGAGGAGCACGCTCATCGCGCCACGGAGATCTTCGGCTTTCTCAGCCGATGCGATTCCTCGAGAGACTTCCTCCGAAATCAAAGCGCGCAAGAGTTCTTGCTTAGACCGGAAATGGTTATAAAGAGTGGCCCGAGCAATCTTTCCCTCGTCGGCAATTTCAATCATTGAGGTGGCTTTCACGCCTTGTTTGGCAATGCATACAAGTGCACCAGCGAAGAGGCCAGCGCGCGCACGACCCATGGCATTACCTGCGCGAGTATGTTCCCCGGCGCTCATGGCGTGAAATTAAGCAGCAACAGAGGTGGACGCAGAGGCCACCGGAAGGAGCGAAACATTCGAAGGAACCGTGAGCGAGAGCGCTACTTCGGAGAGTAGTTCAGCGAGCTCAATCTCAAGGGCTTGGCAGATGGATGAGAGCAGTTCAGAAGAGGCTTCCTTCTGGCCGCGCTCTACTTCAGAGAGATAGCCGAGGGAGACGCGCGCCTTCGCACTTACTTGGCGCAAGGTCTGAGATTGCGCGACCCGGCGACGGCGTAGCGCCGCTCCCATGTGATCTCGCAACAACATCTCTACTCCTCGGTGATAACGCCCGCTTTCGTCCCCATGGGGAGCCCGGCAAGGGATCTACGAAGCAAGTCTAGTGCGTGGGCGGCGCTCGCGCGGCGTACGCGCGCACGATCATCTGCCATTTGTCCGGAAAGCACCACTTTGAAAGCGCGCTCCCCTGCGGGCGAGCTCACCCCGACATAGAGCGTGCCCGCCGGGTGGCCTTCGAAATTGCCTGGACCGGCCACCCCCGTGGTCGCGAGCGCCCACGAGGCATCAAGGCGCAGTCGGATTCCCCGAGCCATCGCTTTAGCGACCTGCGCGTCCACCGTTCCGCGAGTGTTCATCATCTCTTCTGGCACATCGGCAAGCTGATGCTTACTCCCCGCCTGATATGTAACTGCTCCTCCCAAGTAGACATCGGAGGCGCCCGAGATATCTGTCAGTAATTGCGCAACCCCACCTCCCGTGAGGGATTCGGCAGTAGCTAAAGATTCACCTTGTTCGCGCATCAAGTGAAGCACGGCCGAAGCGAGCGTGGAACGCAGAGCTCGAGCTTCATCGATGGCATAGACCGAGTCACCAATCAGATCTGCTGCGAGCGTGGCACATTCCTCTGCTTGCCGTGCACTTTCAGATGAGATCTTTACCTCGACATCGCCAAGAGATGCCAAGTACGCCACCGAGACCCCGGGCGGCAAGTTACTTTCCCAATCACGCAAGCTCTCAGAGACTGCCGATTCACCAAGCAAGGCGACTCGTACAATAAATGTATGCCGAGGCACTCCCGAAAAGCGCTTGCGCAATTCAGGTAACACTTCACCGATAAACATTCCTCGCATTTCGTGTGGCACTCCAGGAAGCGCAAAGAGCGGCACGCTTTCGATTTCCATAAAGATTCCTGGAGCGCTGCCGCCGTCGTTGATTAACGCGCTTGCCCCGATCGGAAGATCGGCCATGACAAGGGCTTGGCTCGGAACTTGCATGTTGCGTGCGGCATAGCGAGCGGTGATTAACTCCACCAGTTCTTTGCGTTGCGCCACTTCTACCCGAGCTGCGCGCGCCACACCCAACCGAGTGAGATCATCGCTCGTGGGTCCCAGTCCTCCAGTGACAATGACCGCGTCAGCGCGGGCAATTGCGGCGAGAATGGCATCACTAATCGCTGGTAGTTCATCCTGAACCGAAATTGAAATAACCAACGCGTAGCCTTCGAGTGCAAGCTGATCTCCCAGCCATGCGGTGGATGTATCAACGACAGCGCCATTGAGCAACTCATCGCCCACCGTAACAAGCGCTATGCGATTCATGACGCGCGCAGTCGCGCAATTTCCTTGAGGTATTGGAAACCAGTTACCAGAGTCAAAATTACGGCGATACCCATTAAGAGGGCGTTAAATGGATCAAACCAATGTGGCATGGGGAAGATATAGAAACCGATAGCAAATCCTTGCGTAAGGGTTTTTGCCTTGCCACCACGACTTGCTGGAATAACTTTCTTGGATATCACCGTAAAACGGAGCAACGTAATGCCAATTTCGCGCACCATGATGACGATCGTGACCCACCACCACACGTCACCAAGAATCGAGAGACCAATCAGCCCTGCTCCGATAAGTGCTTTATCTGCGATCGGGTCAAGGAGCGCACCTAAATCGGTTCCTATGCCGCGCTTGCGGGCCAGCTCTCCATCCAAGCGATCAGTAAAGGCGGCAATTGCGAAGATGAACCAGGCGAGGGCGCGCCACCACGAATTTGTACCATCATGAGCGAAGAGCGCCCAGAGCATTACCGGAACCAAGAGAATGCGAATGAGGGTGAGCCAATTAGCAATATTGACGATACCTACCTTGGGGGTGTGCTCACTCATCGATACTCGCTACCCCAGTGGTTCCGCACGCACATCTGCACCCTCAGAAGCATAGATTCGTCCTTGCAAAATATCTCCCACCCGCGCCCGAGGAAAACCCCTCAAAGTAGTACTCCCGTCTACCTCGGGACCTTGATGGAGTGCACGACCCTCAGACTCATTGCCATTGATGCTTTCAATGAGAACACTGACCTCTTCACCCACACGTTCCTCGGCTCGCTGGGCCATCAACTCCTCAACAAGAGCGCTCGTTCTTTCCACGCGGTGTCTGATCTCGTCTTCGTCCAATTTTCCAGGCAGATCAACAGCTGAGGTACCCTCCTCATCGCTATATCCAAAGACTCCTACGGCATCAAGCCTGGCTGCCTCTAAGAATTGGAGCAGAGTTTCAAAGTCGTCTTCGCTCTCGCCTGGAAATCCAACAATGAAATTGGAACGCACTCCAGCAAGTGGAGCACGCTCTCTGATTTGCGAAAGTAGCGAGAGGAACTTTTCACTATCCCCAAAGCGCTTCATATTGCGAAGTACTTCACCACTCGCGTGCTGGAAGGAGAGATCAAAATACGGAGCAATACCAGTAGTGCTCGCCATGACATCTAATAATGTTGGGCGCACCTCGGCTGGCTGCAAGTAGGCAACACGAATTCGATCAACACCATCCACGAGCGCTAACGCGGGCAGAAGTGATTCGAGTAAACGAATATCCCCAAGATCTTTACCGTAGGAAGTTGAGTTCTCGCTCACCAAAACTATTTCTTTAACGCCTTGCTCTGCGAGCCATCGAGCCTCATCAATAATGTCAGTCGGCCTGCGAGAGATGAAAGAGCCACGAAAGGCAGGAATGGCGCAGAAGGAGCATCTTCGGTCACACCCCGAAGCAATCTTGATTGATGCAACAGGTTCGTTTCCAAGTCGGCGGCGAAGCATGCGCCTGGCTGGGGCGCTTCCTGCAACGGTCAGATCTTCAACGCGCTCGCCGTGCCCCGGGATTTTGATGAGTGCATCTGATCGTTCACTTGGCGCGATGGGGAGCAAGTTGCGCCTGTCTCGAGGAGTATGAGTCTCGATAATCCCACCTTCGAGGATGTGTGCGAGTCGCGCTGAAATATCTTCGTAATCATCGAAACCAAGAACTGCATCGGCCTCGGGAAGAGATTGCGCGAGTTCCTTGCCATACCTTTCTGCCAGACACCCTACGGCCACCACTCGTCGAGTGCGCTTACCATCTTTGTGCGAGGCAGCTTCCAAAATGGCATCAATAGAGTCCTTCTTGGCGCTCTCCACGAAGCCACACGTATTCACAACTGCGATATCAGCTTCGGCGGCATCATCAACTAACAGCCAGCCATCGCTTTCCAGGCGGGCGGCTAACTCCTCGGAATCCACTTCATTCCGGGCGCACCCCATGGTGACCAGTGCGACCTTTTTCATGAACGCCAGCCTAGTTGGTGGACCCGTGAACTCTGGCCACTCAGGCAGCTTTAGCGGGATCAGCCTTGTGTAGGGTCTCCGATGCCGAAATCAAATTGGAGCACTTCACGGCTGCCACCAGGTGTGCCGAGTTTCTTGCCGTTGACAGAGAGTGTGACTGCTCCGGCATTACCGATGACTACACGGAGGTTCTGTGGATCCTGAAATTCCTTGGTAACTCCCTTTTGAAGAATGCCAGCAAAGAGTTGCACTCCAGAATTACTCGTAATGGCGATCCAGGAGGAGCCAGAAACTGCAGAGATGACGACGGTGACATCATCAGTCAATAGCGCCGTAGCTTCACTCGCACTAGGAGTGTTGGAAGCCATAGATGGATCATTTTGCGGAGTATCCGTGGTTACTGCCGATGCAAGCGGAGGATCAACAGGATTCTCTCCCCCCACAAAGAGTGAGAACCCTACAACTCCTGCCATTACCACTGCAGCAGCTGCCATGATGGGTGCCCACGGGAGGGATCGCTTCTCCCCCTGCATCATCGTTGCTATTTCTCCAAGAGCGCTCACTGCAGGTTTTACTTGAAGACCGAATGCAACCATGAGCTCGTTGACATTCATACCCAATGCGATGGCGATAGAACGTACGTGGCCACGCGCATAAACCTCGCCACCACAAGGATCAAAATTATCTGATTCGATGGCCACCAATAATGAGTTACGCACGCGCACTTTGGCGGCGACCTCGGCAACGCTCAAGCCCGCGGCGATGCGCGCCTGCTTGATTTGAGCGCCAACGGTCATGAATCCTCCTTGAGGTGGGGATACCCCTACGGAACTATGCCTCTAAGGGTACGCAACTCTAAGGTGATTGACTAACCCGTAAACGAATTTAACGAGAACTCACGCCTCACCCCGTGTGGAATTCAATTAAAGACTTGCAAGCACCCCTGGGAGATCGTCCGCCTTTATCAGGACATCGCGCGCCTTAGAACCCTCAGAAGGGCCGACGATTCCGCGACTTTCCATGAGGTCCATCAGTCTGCCTGCCTTAGCGAAGCCCACTCGTAACTTCCTTTGCAGCATCGAGGTGGAACCAAACTGTGTGGAGACCACCAGTTCGATTGCTTGCGTGAGCAGATCAAGATCATCACCAATGTCATCTTCGACTTCTTTGCGCTGAAAACCGACGTTGAAAACATCCTCGCGGTAGATGGGTTCGTGTTGGGCTTTCACATGCTTTACCACAGCTTCAATCTCGCGCTCCGAGACATACGCTCCTTGAATACGCATTGCTTTACTAGCTCCCATAGGCAAGAAGAGACCATCGCCTTGCCCGACAAGTTTCTCTGCACCAGGTTGATCGAGAATCACTCGCGAGTCGGCAAGCGACGAAGTTGCAAAGGAGAGTCGTGAAGGCACGTTGGCTTTGATAAGACCAGTGACCACGTCAACGCTAGGTCGCTGCGTAGCAAGCACTAAGTGGATGCCCGCCGCACGCGCTAACTGTGTGATTCGCACAATTGATTCTTCAACATCTCGCGGTGCCACCATCATGAGATCTGCCAGCTCGTCGACAATCACAAGCAGGTAGGGGTAAGGACGAAGCTTGCGGTCTGACCCAAGCGGTGGCGTGAGTTTTCCACTGCGCACCGCTTTGTTGAAATCATCAATATGACGGAAGCCAAAATTGGAGAGGTCGTCGTACCGTGCATCCATTTCGCGCACCACCCATTGCAGCGCTTCAGCAGCCTTCTTGGGGTTGGTCAAAATGGGGGTAATCAAGTGTGGGATGCCTTGATAGGCGTTCAGCTCTACACGTTTGGGATCAATCAAGATCATGCGCACATCGTTTGGCGTGGCGCGCATCATCACTGATGTAACGAGTGCATTTATCCAACTTGATTTGCCTGCCCCGGTAGCACCTGCGACCAAGAGGTGGGGCATCTTGGTGAGGTTGGCACAGACAAAACCACCTTCAACGTCTTTTCCAAGTGAGACCACCATCGGATGGTGATCGTTTCCAGCAACCGTCGAACGCAGCACGTCACCAAGCAATACTGTCTCGCGATCCGTATTAGGAATTTCAATTCCCACAGCAGACTTGCCTGGGATGGGACTCAAGATGCGAACATCGCTGCTAGCAACCGCATAAGAAATATTCTTTGAAAGCGCTGTAATGCGTTCAACTTTGACTGCGGCACCTAGTTCAACTTCATATCGAGTCACTGTGGGGCCGCGCAAAAAGCCGGTGACTTTTGCATCGATTTGAAACTCTTCAAATACTTGGGTCAGTGATTCCACGATCTTGTCGTTGGCCGCGCTTTTCGCTTTGCTGGGCGCGCCCGCTTTCAAAATATCTAATGGGGGTAATACGTACTCAGCGCCTTCAGTAAATTCCATCTGAGTTGGCGCGCTTGCTGACTTGGTGCCTTCAAAAGATGCGACTTGCTCCGGTGGCGCTACTCGAACCGGCTCAGGAAGTGCCTCCGATACTTGATCAGCTAATTCATCCTGCGCAAACTCTTCTTCAAATTCTTCTTCAAACTCTTCCTCAAACTCTTCCACTTCACGAAGAATGGGAGACTCAAATGGTTCACTTTCGGAGATTTCAAACTCTTCCTGAAGTTCACGTGCTTCGCGTCGGTCAGCCAAACGCGTAGATAGCGGGGAGATGAGAGTGCGGAACTTCTCGGGTACTGCATGCAACGGAGTTGCTGTGACAATCAAGAGCCCGAAGATAATGATGAGCAGCAAGACCGGGAAAGCTAGATACTTCGTCACTAAGGCGGAGAGCGGCGCGGCGATGAGATAACCAATCCACCCACCCGCATCACGAGCGTCCGAAAGTCCAGAATTATCTGTAACTACATGAACGAGTCCAGCAACTCCAAAAGTCAAAATAAATACACCGATAGCAATACGACCGGTGGCCGCGCCTTCTTGCGGTTTACGCAGAATTCGGATCGCCAACAGGATGAGTGCCAGCGGTATCAAGATGGCCAGGCGGCCCACGAGATTATGCGCCGCACCATCCATGAATGCGCCAAAGAAATTCGGCACATGCCACCAGACCCCCGCAGCCACCAAGATCGCCAGCACGATGAGCCCTAATCCGAGGCCATCTCGACGATGACTGGGATCCAAGTCGCGCGCCTCCCGGCTGAGGAAGCGGACGCCACCGCCTAACCCGCGAGCGATGGCGCGCCAGATGCGCGCAAGCGCGCCAAAAAATCCTCGACCTCTTCCAAGTTCGGGGCGCGCGGGTTTCTTGGCTTTAGTTGCCACGGAAATACAGTACGAGAATGGGGCGAATCGGACGGGCAGGCGCGCCGGGCTAGACCTCAACCACGATCGGCAGGATCATCGGGCGTCGGCGATGAGTGGTGTTGACCCATTGACCCACAGTCCGGCGCACAATCTGTGCCAATTGATGCGAACCACCCACACCATCACTGGCGGCATTGCGAAGCGCTTCCACAATCTTGATCTTGACCTCATCAAAGACATCTTCAGTTTCGGCAAAGCCACGCGCATGAATATCTGGACCAGAGACGATCTTCCCAGTGGTGGAATCCACTGCCACAACAATGGAGATGAAACCCTCTTCGCCAAGTACGCGTCGGTCCTTAAGCGATGCTTCAGTGATGTCACCGACGCTCTGCCCATCAACATAGACATACCCGACCGTAATTACCCCAGCAATATTGACTCGGCCGTCTCGGAGATCGACCACTACCCCGTCATCGACGGTGACGATATTCTCATCTGCAATGCCAGTGAGTCGGGCGAGATCCGCGTTGGCTCGCAAGTGGCGCCACTCACCATGGATCGGCATTACATTCTTTGGCTTTACTAAGTTGTAGCAGTAAAGCAATTCGCCAGCGCTTGCGTGGCCAGATACGTGCACCATCGCGTTGCTCTTATGAACTACCTTTGCGCCAAATCTCATCAAGCCGTTAATGACTCGATAAACAGAATTCTCATTCCCAGGGATGAGCGAAGAGGCCAGAATGACCGTGTCACCCTCCCCTACGCGAATTTGGTGATCTCCACTCGCCATTCGCGAAAGCGCCGCCATTGGCTCACCTTGTGAACCCGTACAGATGAGTACCAACTCGTTATCCTTGAAATTCTCCATCTGCTTGGCGTCAATAAGAACGCCATCGGGGATGGTGAGATATCCAAGCTCGTGAGCCACTCGCATATTGCGGACCATCGAACGACCGACCAGCGCAACCTTTCTAGAGTGCGCGGCGGCAGTATCGATGACTTGCTGCACGCGATGAACATGAGAGGCAAATGATGCAACGACTACTCGGCGCTCGGTCTTAGAAAAAACTCGATCCAGCACTGGCAAAATCTCGCGCTCGCTTGTGGTGAATCCGGGCACTTCGGCATTAGTGGAGTCAACCATGAAGAGGTCGACGCCCTGACTTCCAAGTCGAGCGAAAGTGGCAAGGTCAGTGAGGCGACCGTCGAGTGGAAGTTGATCCATTTTGAAATCACCGGTGTGCAGAATTCGACCAGCGGAAGTGGTGATTGCGATGGCAAGCGCATCGGGAATGGAGTGATTCACCGCAATGAATTCAAGATTGAATGGTCCGAATTGTTCGACCTGCCCCTCTTTTACTTCAAGGGATCGAGGGCGAATGCGATATTCCTTTAGCTTCTCTTCAAGGAATGCAATGGTGAGCCGAGATCCCACCAATGGAATCTCCCCCGCTTCGCGCAAGATGAAAGGAACCGCGCCGATGTGGTCTTCGTGTGCATGTGTAAGGACGATCGCTAAGACATCGCCCCATCGTTCGCGCAGATACGAATAATCGGGCAAGATCAAATCGACGCCAGGTTGATTCTCCTCCGGGAAGAGCACGCCCGCATCAACGATAAGAATTTTTCCGTCATGTTCAAAGACCGTCATGTTGCGACCGACATCGCCTAGACCGCCAAGGGCAACAATGCGAGTCGTGCCCTTTTCTAGAGCTGCTGGTTCAGAGAGTTCTGGATGCGAATGGCTCATGAGGGAAGAGTGATACCACCAGCAACAAGGTCGAGCTTGAGTTGTGCAATTTGCTCCGGAGTAGCGTCTACAAGTGGAAGGCGCGTATGCCCGCCAGGCAGTCCGAGCAAGTTGAGTGAGGCTTTGGTAAGAATCGCACCCTGCGTGCGAAAAGTTCCCGTATAGATCGGGAGCAATGAGTGATGGATCTCTGTTGCGCGTACTCGATCGCCAGCAAACCAGGCATTTAACATCTCTTTTAGTGGGCGACCAATGACATGACCACAGACACTCACAAATCCCACCGCACCGATGGAGAGCAATGGCAGGTTATTCATGTCGTCACCGCAATACACCGGAATGCCCGAGCGCTTAATCACCCATGAGGTAGCGCCCAGATCACCCTTGGCATCTTTGAGTGCCACCATCTTGGGATGCTCGGCCAAACGACAGATGGTGTCGGTTTCAATGGCAACTCCCGTACGAGCGGGAATGTCATACATCAATATGTTGAGATCAGTGGCATCCGCGATCGCTTTAAAGTGGGCCTCAATACCTGCCTGCGGCGGCTTGTTGTAATAGGGCGTGACCACCATGAGCGCATGTGCTCCTGCCTTAGCGTGGCGTTTGGCAAGTTCCACAGAGTGCGCCGTTTCATTATTTCCGGCACCCGAAATAATGGTGGCCTTATCGCCCACAGCGCGCACAACGAGTTTGATGATTTCATCCTTCTCATCATCAGTAGTAGTGGGCGCTTCGCCAGTGGTCCCATTGACCACGATGCCATCGTGACCAGAATCCACAAGGTGATGGGCCATCTTTTCCACCGCTGCAAAATCAATCTCACCCGTTGACTTAAACGGGGTGACCATGGCAGTCAGCAGACGCCCAAAGGGAGGGGTGATATCACTCATGGGGCAACGATACCGGTCTCTCCCGCTAGGGACAGACTCGCCCGCCGGCATTAAAGGCTCCATGGGTCAAAGGCATGAGTCCAGCCCAGACCTCTTCCATCTTCTCAGCGACCATTTCAATCTCCCGCTGAGGGTAAGAAGGGAAGTGTGAGCCTTCCGATTTTGTGCGTAGCGAGAGGAAATTCATCAACGCTCGAGCATTCATGGAGACATACATACTGGAGTAGAGCCCCACCGGGAGGACCGTACGAGCCACCTCTCGAGCAATGCCCACTTCTAGCATCTCTTGATAGGCCTCATACGAGACCACGTATGAACGCTTCATCGCACCCACCGAAGTTTCATACTGCTCATCAGTTCCATCAATGAATTCGTACGCGCCAGTCTTGCCTACCTGTATCAGTTTTCTTTCAGGGCCAGGAATATAAAAGACCGGCTTCAATTCCCGATAGCGCCCGCTCTCCTCGTTGTATGAGGCAATTCTGTGGCGCATAAATTCGCGGAAAACAAAGATCGGTGCGGAGATGAAGAAAGTCATTGAAGTGTGCTCAAAAGGTGAACCGTGGCGTTCACGCGCTAGGTAATTAATGAGACCTTTTGCCTTTTCTGGATCCGAGCCGACATCTTCGAGAGATTGCTCCCCGGCGGTCGAGACCCGAGCAGCCCAAACAACATCGGCATCACTAGCGCTAGCCTTAACCAATTCGACGGTCACATCTGAGCGAAATACGATCTTGTCCACCCTTGGACAGTAACGGAGAAAGGCACTCATGCCAGAGCTAACACGCGCGAACGAAGAGGTCCGAGTGGCTCATCTCACGGACGCCTTTTCCATCGCCGCCATCTCTCATCGCGCCTGGACTGCCCGCAACCTTCCTGCCCTGCCACTACCTTCCCTGGGTGACATGGAATCCCAATGGCGCAGCTCAATTGCCTCTCCCCCGTCCACCCGCCATCGAGTTCTTGTCGCACTTTCAAACGGGGTCGTCGTTGGGTTTGCCTGCCTCATACCGATCTCGGAAAGTGTGGATGAAGTAAGTGAATTACTTATCGATCCAGATCTTGTTCGACGAGGCCACGGTTCTCGCTTACTGAACGCCATCGCAGACACGTCGGCGAGCGAAGTCACTGGCCTATCGATGTGGAGCGATCTCACTGCTCTCGATACTTTTCTCGAGAGTGCCGGCTGGGGAAAGAGCGATCGTACGCGCACTTTAGAGAGCCCCGATTTGACGCTTACACAGCACCGATGGGTAACCTCGCTTCGAGATTCACCTAGTGAAAGCGACGGTTCGTGAACCAAGAAGTTGAATTACCCGATAACGAACGCCGTCGCATTACTCGCGATGGCTTGAGTTTGGCGTTCACAGTGGGGCTCTACGGCACGGCCTTTGGCGCGGCAGCAAGTAGTAGTGGCCTCTCTCCTTGGCAAGCGCTTGCTTTATCGGCGCTCCTCTTCTCTGGAGCGTCACAATTTGCCGTCGTTGGCGTGGGCGTCATCACTTCATGGCCACTCGCGGTCACCGCGATTACCGGAGCACTGCTACTCGGGACAAGAAATGCACTGTACGGATTACGCATGGCTCCGATCTTGCAAGTGCGTGGCCTCAAACGCGTCGCAGCGGCACAAATTACGATTGATGAATCGACTGGAGTGGCAATTTCACAAGAGCACCTTGGACTTCCCGCTATGCGTCACGGCTTCTGGGTAACTGGATTGGGTGTCTATGTTTTCTGGAATTCATTTACCTTGCTCGGCGCACTCGGTGCCGACGCGTTAGGTGACCCGGCGCAATTTGGGCTTGATGCGGCCGTGCCTGCAGCATTCCTCGGTTTGCTCTGGCCGCGCCTCAAAGGTCGCACACCGTGGGCGGTCGGTATGGCTGCAGCTATTACTGTCCTCATCTTGCTACCGCATGCACCCGTGGGAGTTCCAGTAATCAGTAGCGCTGTTGCCGCCGTAATCGCTGGCTGGAAGAACGGCGGTGCTAAATGATTTGGGCAACCGTTCTCATATCGAGTTTAGGCTGCTTCTTATTGAAGTATGCCGGGATGGCAATGCCAGACGCCTGGCTCTCATCACCCCGAGTTCAACGCATAGCAAACCTCATGCCCGTGGCACTTCTCAGCGCTCTTGTAATCGCGCAAACTTTCGGTGTGGGCCAAACATTGGTACTCGATGCGCGTGCGGCCGGAGTGGCAGTAGCAATTGTGGTTCTCTTACTACGCGCGCCATTCCCAGTAGTCGTAGTTGCGGCCGCCGTGACATCAGCACTCTTGCATCGACTATGAACCTCATAGCAAAATCAATTTAGAGGTTGAGAAAGCTCTCTAAACCGAGTGTGAGGCCAGGATGTGTACCGATATTTCTGACAGCAAGTACCACACCCGGCATAAAGCCGCTGCGGTCAAGTGAGTCGTGCCGAATCGTAAAGATCTCCCCGGGATCGCCGAAGATGACTTCTTGGTGAGCCACTAATCCTCGAAGTCGCACTGAATGAACCGGCACTCCATCAACATCTGCGCCACGCGCGCCAGCGAGACCACTTGATGTGGCGTCGGGTTGCGGGCCGAGTCCAGCTTCTTTACGAGCCGCTGCAATTCGTTGAGCAGTATGTGTCGCCGTTCCACTCGGTGCATCTGCCTTATTTGGATGATGCAACTCGACAATCTCTACGGATTCAAAGAAGCGAGCCGCACTTTCCGCAAAGCGCATCATGAGGACTGCGCCCAAACCAAAATTGGGGGCCACGATGACGCCACTCTTCGACGAGGCGAGCCAGGTGCGCAACTCAGAGAGGCGGGCATCATCAAATCCGGTGGTGCCCACTACCCCATGAATGTCGTGTGCTATGAGAAATTTGAGGTTTGCCATCACCGCGTCGGGGTGGGTGAAATCAACCACTACATCAGCTTGAGCAAAAGTAAGAGCATCGAGTGAATCTCCCAGATCGAGAGCAGCCACCACTTCCATACCATCGGCGTCTGTGACCGCGCGTACTACCTCTGAGCCCATCCGCCCTTTGGCGCCGAGAACTCCGACTCGAATCATGTGGTGAATTATGCCATTACCCGTGCGAACTTGCTTTGGGCGCGACCGGGGAAGGGACCGATAACTGCAAGTGAGAGTTGCTTGCCGAGGAAATCACGCGCGGCTTGGTGTACTTGGTCTGGGGTCACCGCTTCGATTTCAGCAAGCAATTGATCAACGCTCTTTTGATCGCCATACATCAATTCGGATTTTCCAATGCGTGACATGCGAGATCCGGTATCTTCCAGCCCCAGCACCAATCCCCCGCGGGCCGCTCCCTTGGCTCTGGCAACCTCGTCTTCGGTGAGCCCATTTTCCACAACATCGTTAATCACTTCACGTGCGATCGAAATGACATCGTATGCGCGGGCAGGTTGGGTGCCTGCATAAATACTAAAAATTCCCGATCCAGCAAATTGTTGCCCGAATGCGTACACAGAATATGCCAAACCACGCTTCTCGCGAATCTCTTGAAAGAGGCGCGATGACATGCCGCCGCCGAGAGCGATGCTTAACATTGCGAGTGCAAAGCGTCGATCATCGCTACGCGAGACGCCTTCAACACCCAACATGATATGCGCTTGTTCTCCAGGCCGATTGACCACGTCAATAGCTCCTACACCTACCGGTTGAATGCGCTTAGCGGTGCGAATATCGGCAGGCAGAGCGACTTCATCACTAAAACCATCGCGTGCAAAAGCTTTGCTCACCATCTTTACAACTTTGTCATGCTTAATGTTGCCAGCAACCGCAACGACTAGATTCTCCGGGCGATACTTGCGCTTGTAATAGCGATAGACCGCTTCACGACTCATCGATTTAATGGAGTCCGTGGTTCCCAAGATTGGTTTGCCAATCGAGCTGTCGCCGAAGAGGGTTTCAGAAAATACATCATGGATGAGATCTCCGGGATCATCATCTCGCATGGCGATTTCCTCGAGGACAACTCCACGCTCAGAATCGACATCTGCCTTTGTTACCAAAGAGGACGTGATCATGTCGGAGATAACTTCAACAGCTAGCGGCAAATCTTGATCAAGAGTGCGAGCGTAGAAGCAAGTATTTTCTTTTCCGGTGAATGCATTAGTTTCCCCACCGACGGCTTCAATGCTTGAAGATATATCGAGGGCAGAGCGTGTTGTGGTGCCCTTAAAGAGCAAATGCTCAAGGAAGTGCGAGGCCCCTGCCACAGAAGAGCTCTCATCACGGGAGCCCACGTTTGCCCAGACGCCGTAAGCAGCTGAGCGCACAGTATGGACTTCTTCGGTGACAATCCGGAGACCAGACGGAAGAACGGTGCGGCGAATAGTCATCGCACGCACCGTCCTTTCGTTATGTACCGCAATTAGTTTGCTACCGCTTCGCCTTCGAGAACTGGAACGAGCGAGAGCTTGCCCTTGGGATCAATCTCAGCGATTTCTACTTGAATCTTGTCGCCGACATTCATGACATCCTCTACGTTTTCGATGCGCTTGCCGCCATGCATCTTCTTGATCTGCGAAATGTGAAGCAGACCATCCTTGCCTGGCAAGAGCGAAACGAAAGCGCCAAAAGTAGCAAGCTTCACAACGGTACCGAGGTAGCGTTCGCCAACCTCAGGCATCGTGGGGTTTGCAATGGCATTGATCTGCGCACGAGCAGCCTCTGCAGCGCTTCCAACAGTGGCACCAATGTAAATTGTGCCATCGTCTTCGATCGAAATTTCGGCGCCAGTCTCATCTTGGATTTGGTTAATGATCTTGCCCTTAGGCCCAATCACTGCACCGATTTGATCGACTGGAATCTTGATGGAAATGATGCGAGGAGCAAAGAGGCTCATCTCATCAGGAGCGTCGATGGCTTCTGCCATCACCTCAAGAATTTCGAGACGGGCTTCGCGTGCTTGTTGAAGCGCACCGCCAAGGACGCTGGCAGGAATGCCATCGAGCTTGGTGTCGAGTTGCAATGCGGTGATGAAGTCCTTCGTACCAGCGACCTTGAAGTCCATATCGCCAAAAGCATCTTCTGCACCGAGAATGTCGGTAAGTGCCACGTACTCAATCTTGCCATCGACCACGTCAGAGACGAGGCCCATTGCGATACCGGCAACAGCAGCACGCAGCGGAACACCCGCATTGAGCAAAGCCATCGTGGAGGCACATACGGAACCCATTGAAGTGGAACCGTTAGAACCAAGGGCTTCAGATACTTGACGAATCGCGTAAGGGAAATCAGCACGCGATGGAAGTACTGGAAGGAGAGCGCGCTCAGCAAGAGCACCATGACCAATTTCGCGACGCTTAGGAGTACCTACGCGGCCGGTCTCACCAGTTGAATATGGTGGGAAGTTGTAATTGTGCATGTATCGCTTCGTCGTCTCTGGATCGAGAGTATCGAGTTGTTGTTCCATCTTGAGCATATTCAAAGTGGTGACGCCCAGGATCTGGGTCTCGCCACGCTCAAAGAGCGCCGAACCGTGAACGCGAGGAATAACAGCAACTTCGGCGGAGAGTTCACGAATA
>CAIMVH010000083.1 GCA_903844855.1 uncultured Actinomycetes bacterium
GAATCTTTCTTGAAGAAATCATTTTCTGCGGGCGTAGATAAGTAATCTTTCTTCCAAGAAGTCGAAGCGGTGAACGCCATGACAATACGAGCGTTACTGACACCAATACTGCCACTTCCGCGGTTAATGCACGTAGTCGTCATTCCACTGGAGTAATCCGCCGTTTCATGGAATGGCATGCCATTTGAGCCACTCATGGATTGAGCATTGCTCCACGCCGAAGGCATGCAAGTTGCTGAAGTGCAAGCATCTTTTGCCGGAGTTGCCGGTGTCTCACTTTGCTCTGAGGGATCCGGTGGCGCCACATATTCTGGCGGAAGGGTCACGCCGGAACCAGTACAAGAAGAATTGTAATTAACGAATTCTTCTTTAATTAAGCTCGCCTGTAAATTTACGCCCTGCAGATCCCTGAGATAATTTGAAATATCAATATTGTATTTCGCTGCATCGGACAATTTTCCCCAAGAAATGGCGTTGCTCGCTTTAATTCGCGCAGCATACATGCCTTCAATATTAATTTTACGCAAATCTTGTTGATATTGATATTGAGACGCAAGTGAGGAAAGAGTGTACTTAATCGAGGACGTGCAGGCGCTCTTCTTTCCAGTCGACGCAGCATTCGAATCGTACTTACATTTTTTGGTGATGGCATCTTGCTTGACCCGCACCGCGGTCATCTGACGGTTGTAAGAATCAATACTTCCTTGTGCGCTTTGCATATCTAATTTTGCGAGTGCAGCCGACGAAGCGTTCCCAGTAGCGCTTGCACTTTCGTACTTAAGTTTCGCCTGAGAAAGTTTGGTCTCAGAGAGCTTGCGGAGATCAGCGAGCGAGTAATACTGCCGGGAATAGTTAGCAACCTGCGCCTTCTGCGAGGCCGTGCAAGGTTTGAGTGTTGCCGCCGTACTGGCCGGAACTACAAAAAAACCAAGTAGAAAACTTATGAGGCTTACAAAAACTAGGGCCCTTTTTTTCTTCTCCACACCTCAATTATGCCCCAAAAAGCCAAAAGGGGGCGCAACCCGACTATGCTCAAATACCTATGGCACTCCTCTTTGGTCTCGGCAGCGCAGTGATGTTTGCCTGCAGCACATTGATGGCTTCGCGCTCTATTCGCATGATCGGGAATAACTCCGTCATTGGCTGGATTATGCTCATTGGAACGATTATTACCATTCCATTTCTTATTGCTTCAGGATGGCCGGAAATCTCCGCGAGGAACCTCCTCATCATGGCCTTCGCTGGCATTGGAAATATTGGTGGACTTTTCTTTTGCTTTCGCGCACTTCAGGTCGGCAAAGTGGGTCTCGTTGCACCCATAGTCTCTACCGAGGGCGCATTAGCTGCCTTTATGTCAGCCCTTGCTGGTGAAAGGTTGAAGGCCGCTGTAATTTTTTCCCTCATAGTAATTATTGTTGGAGTTTTGATCGCAGCCATCGCGCCCGATCCCGCACCAATTGCTCACGAGAAGCCTGCACAAGCAGTGCTCTTCAGCACGCTCACGTCTCTCTGCCTTGCCGCCACCCTCTTCGCCACGGGGGGCCTGAGCGGAACTATCCCAATCGCCTGGCTCTCACTCCCACCTCGACTCGCAGGCGTTCTGCTTGTGACCATCCCGCTCGCCATCTCGGGAAAACTACGTATCTCTAAGAAGGCACTCCCTCTAGTTCTGGGGTCGGGCGTTGCTGAAGTGGTGGGGTTTTCGAGTTTCGCCCTAGGAGCTGGCTATTCCATTGCTATTACTTCCGTGGTCGCTTCACAATTTGCGCCCATCGCTGCCATCCTGGCTTTCTTCATTTTCAAAGAACGCCTGGGCAAGATGCAGATAAGCGGCATTCTGCTCATCATTCTTGGCGTCGCAGCCCTTACTTCGTTGACAGGCTAAGGGCCGGCCTCCGTCTTTCTACTTGAGATACGCTACTTGTATGTTTAATCTGACGGGCAAGAGATTCTTAGTCACCGGCACCGGCTCTGCTCATGGAATCGGATTTGCCTCAGCGCGTGCGCTTCATTCGTTGGGCGCAGAAGTCTTCCTCACGTCTCTCTCTGACCGAGTACACGAGCGCGCAGGTGAATTGAATTCTGTCGGCGCTACCGCTGATCTCACAAATGAACAAGAAGTCGATGAGTTGATCAGAGCTGCCGTGAAATCGCTTGGTGGCCTTGACGGAGTTGTTAATAATGCAGGAATGACTAGCGTGGTCGATTCTTCGCAAGGTGAATTCTCCTCAATCGACGACACCTCTCTCGCGATCTGGCGCAAGTCGTTTGCTCGAAACTTAGATTCAGCTTTTCTAGTCACCAAAGCCGCACTCCCCCACCTACGCAAAAATCCCTGGGGTCGCATCGTGATGGTTTCAAGTGCAACAGGTCCACTCATGGCTATCCGAAACGACGTCGCATACGCATCGGCGAAGGCAGCAATGATTGGACTGGTGCGCGGACTTGCCCTCGATGAGGCGTCCAATGCGATAACTGTGAACGCAATCGCTCCTGGATGGGTGGCCACGGAGTCGCAAACTCCATCAGAGGCGCTCCATAGCGCAGCGACACCATTAGGACGAGCTGGCACTCCAGATGAAATGGCAAGTGCGGTTGCGTGGTTATGTACTCCTGGGGCGGCGTATGTCACTGGGCAGATGATTGTTATCGATGGAGCTAACTCACTTCCAGAGCAAAGATTTTTGCCACCTACGAAGTAAGAGTTACATTCAAGGTCAATGTTGAGCCGGGAGCGCTCGCATTTGCGCTCAAGGACCAATTTCCTCCACTAAGCAGATCGAATGTTTGGCTACCAATCCCAAATATTCCACCGCTGGGACCAACACCGTTATCGATAATTGAAATCAACAGTGAAGATGTTTTTCGCTCGATCAATATCGTTATTTGTGTCGCCTTACCATGTCGAAATGAATTAGTTATTCCTTCTTCAACGGCCTGCGCGATCACCGCAACCTTAGGCTCCACTAAATCATCACCAAAAAGAGACAACTCAATCGAGAGAAAGTCTCGCCACCGAAGGGCTACCACTTCTACGCTCTCGTGAAGCGATGTCGAAATACCCTCTCTCTCCTGAGGAGGATTATTGAGAACGGCGAGAGCCGCGGATATCGCGCTATCCACCCGCTCTTGGTCCCCCGACTCTTGGGCTGAGCTCAAGATTGCAGAGAGCGTAAGTAATTGGGATTGAATTCCGCCATGAACATATTGCGCTAACTCGCGACTGAGGAGGGATCTTCGATGTGTATTTGAGATCGCTTCAAGTCTCGCAATATCAATAGATTCACGAAGTTCACGATTGAGATCATCTTGAACAGCGAGTGCGACTCGAATTATTGAGGCAACAACAGTCACCAACGGAATCCAGATAAGGATATTGATTATCGCAGTACGAGTCTCTGGCCAAGAGGTAGTAGAAATTGTTAATACAATAAGTGCTTCGAAGAAGGAGATCCCGACGACAAGAAAGCCTGCAACCCTTCCCCTATATCGTGTAAAGCGGCCTTGAATTTTGTTTGCTGCCTTAATAGCAAAAAATGTGGTAACTCCTACAACAAGCACTTCATAGATCCGCGTGCCAAGATCAACGATATTAAGCAGGAGTGTTGGCAGCACAGTGAGAATCGTCCCCACCCATGGATGGAAAGGATCAAGTCGGAATGCTCGACCAAAAACCTCCGCGACCGAGACGCGGGGAATCTCCAAATCATTCTGCGCCCAGAGCGAATGGCTCAGTGGTCGGAAGTAGTCGCGTGCGACTCTCTCGATGCGCTCAGAGATGCGCTTCCACTCTTCCCTCCCTTTGGTAGCTTGGAGCGAAGCGAGCTCTGTTTTGATTTGCTCGATTTCCGCCGTAAAAGTTGCCGCACCGCTCACGCCTAGGAACGCCCCCAGGTTGTCGAGCATCTCCTTCTCTCGCCGCTCGCCGCTTTCAAGTGCCAACTTTTCGAGGATAAGTTTCCGGCGTTCAATTTGATAACGATCACGCATCGTGAAAACCAATGAAGTGATAAAAAGTGAGAAAGCACCAATGATTGCTGATGAGATCGTGCGACCCACAATTTCAGATGCAATATGCAAGTCGCCAATTAAATCGAGGCGGAAGCTCGCATATCCAGTCCCAAACCCCTTCACCGCGCCGACTAAAACACCCGTGATGATAATGCTCTGGTAAGAGCGTGGGAGTAAGTGGCTCTTCCTAAAGTAGGTGAACTTGGCGGTGAGCAGGACCACGGCCGCACCAATAGTTCCCAGCGTTGATGCCCAAATCCATCGACTCACGTCTTGTGAATCGGAAAAATCTGCGCGCTGTCCTACGACAGAGAAGATGGTGATTGGCAGGAGGAGGATTGCGGGCCAGACCATAATGGCCCGGCGTCCGCCTATCGCATCGAGAATACGAGTCTCAGTCGGCGTCATGCGAAGGCGTGCCTCCCATGAGGCGGTAGTAAAGACGCGAGATGGAAACGCGTTGATTCTGGCCTTCTGGAATGGCTGGCAGGCTCATTTGGCTGAAGATTCGAGAGATCATCTGCTCAACCGACTTTTCACTCACCACACGGCGCGAAGCAATCTGACTGTTGGTATGCCCGAGTGAAACGAGTCGCATCGTCTCAATTTGAGAATCGGTGAATTCCTTTACACGTGGGACGCCGGCAGTGCGGGCGCGATTGCCCAGCGGAGCCGCAGCAGCCCGCTTCGCATTTTCGAGTGCCGCCACAACTTTGTTAATATCGCCCATCTCACGCTTGATCAAGAATTCAACCCCTGCGGGCGCCTGCGAAAGATTCGGTCCGAGTAATCGTGGGTCTTCGATGCTGGTCAACATCACTATTCCGACCTGTGGGGCGCGCTGCCTCACCGTGGCTGCAAGATCTAATCCATTCGGACCTTTACCAAGATTGAGGTCTAGGAGTACAACGTCGGGAAGGAGATCCAAAATAAGCTTGAGTCCGTCACTCGCATTCGCAGCAGATCCGATGATTATCAGTCCTTGCGCAGCGAGGGAAGTACTGAGGAGCCCACGAGTGAAGTCGTCGTCCTCGACGAGAACTACCCGCAGTTGCTCCA
>CAIMVH010000084.1 GCA_903844855.1 uncultured Actinomycetes bacterium
ATTGATTCTTTGGGGACTTTCGATTTGGCGTTCTCGAAAGTAAATAAGGAGTAAAAAGCTAATTTGTGTAATTAATAATGGCTAGGCACATTTCATCTCGTGTGCCTTCGCCCCAGACAACGTAATTTGGTGATAAGTCTCTGAACTCTGGAAGCTTAGAACGCAAGCTCACATCGTAGGTGCAGGTAACTTTGATCTGGTCACCTTGGCTAGCCTGTATTGGTTTAGATTGCCAATCCGTTTTCTGATTATCGAAATCCCAGAGATCTCTTGATGAAAGAGTTGTGCTAGCTCCAGTCGCCTTATTGAAGTAAGTAATATTGATTGTGCGCCCAAGTTGATGCATATGCCCTGTTGCCCCGTAGATGGCCGTCGCAGATGGCAACGTACTCGTGCACTCCGAAGTATTACTCGCAACTGGGTTTCTCGGATCTTTACCGCAAATATAGAGCAGAGTATTTTCTTGGAGTGACGCTTTTGTCGAAGTGCGCTTTGCGAGATCGGCAAGCGCGGCATCCCGAGCACAGAGAGGACCTTTCTCCGAAGAGGTACACGCTAATTCGACGGGAGCGGCAATTAATAGGGTCTTTAATTCATTGGTCTTTGAACCCGTAGGGGCTAGCGAAAGAGCGACTTTCATCGATGCACTCTTCTGTGCTCCACTTCGAACATGAAAATGCGATTGCAAAATAAATTGATCTCCGGCCTTGATTTTCATACCGGTATTGGCTGGGTACTCCTTAAAGTCTCCTCCTGGCGCCCAAAAAGAGATCCAGCTCGAAGGTGCTGCTGGACTGAAAGCAGTGGCTCCGGGGATTCCCGTGTCACCGAAGCAGGACCATCCTGGTTCTTTAGTTTGCGAATCAACGAGCTTGGTTGCTGCAGTATTTGCAGCATCAACTTTATAGAGAATTCCATGGTGTGATACCTCTAAATTGTTAGGAGTTATCGTTACAGCTTTAAGAAAAGCATCTGAAGTGAATTTAGGATCTAGCAGAAAACAGCGATAGTCATCGCTTCCTCCGTCTGGCGGGCTCGGCGCGTAATCAGGTGTGTTTAGCACTCCGCCTGCAACAACCGTTGTAGCCGCTGGTGTTGTAGCCGCTGGTGTTGAAGCCGTTGGTGTCGGGGTTGCTGTATGCGAATGACTCGGAGTAGTGGCCAGTACTTTCCAAGTCAACTTCTTATTCACCGAGACACAGGTGTACTTGATTCCACTCTGTGTGTAAGTGGAGCCAGACTTCTTGCATGCTGAGCCAGGTTTAATGTTGGCAGCCTGCGCAAAGGTAAGTGAAAGGGAGAAAGAAGCAAGCGCAATCGACACCACTGCGAGAATCTTCTTCATAATCAATCCTGTCCTGAGACTATGGTCTGCAAACTTAATTCCACCATGTCATTAAGCGTGCGCTCACGTGCTTCAGCACTCATTGCCTCATGTGTGTTGAGGTGATCTGTCACAGTAAGGATTGAAAGCGCACGTCGATTTTTGCGTGCAGCTAGTGAATAGAGCGCACTTGTTTCCATCTCGAGAGCGAGTACGCCATGTTCACGGAGTCGATCAGTTGAATCGGTGGTGTCGTAGAACATATCCATGGAGGCAACTCCGCCAACATGAACAGGTACCTTCACGGCTAATGAATGTGCAAGCTTGAGTAGTGCGAAATCTGCCGGCGGCGAGAAGTCCAAACCGTTGGTGGTACGTCGGTTAATCCCAGAGTCAGTGGAGGCAGTCATCGGCAAAATAATATCGCCAACGTTCACGGCATCTTGAATTGCGCCACATGTTCCTATGCGAATAGCCACTTGCACGTGGTAATCCATGAAAAGTTCATGAAGGTAGAGCGACATGGAAGGCGCGCCCATCCCACTACCCATGACCGAGACTCGGACCCCCTGATACATGCCCGTGAACCCGTACATAGCTCGGATGGCATTGAACTGCTGTGCATCGGTGAGGAAATTCTCCGCTATCCACTTGGCTCGCATCGGATCACCAGGAAGGAGAATGCGCTCGGAGATTTCACCGGGGGCTGCACCTATCGTCATGCTCATAGACCGATCGTAGCCCCGTATGATCTCTCCTATGTGTCGCCTCTTCGCCTGGCACTCGCCAGTTCCCATCACACCGGTAGGTGCGCTCGGTTCCGACGGCGCTGCCTTTGTTGAACTGAGCCATCTCCATAAAGACGGTTGGGGTTTGGCCTGGGGTGATCACGGCATCAAGAGCTACCGAGATGAACATCCGGCTTTTAATGCACCCACTCTCGATGTTGCCTCCAGCACCGATGGCATTCTGCACCTCCGATGGGCTACCGAAGCCATTCCAGTCTGCATTCCAAATACTCATCCCTTCATAAAGTCAGGGCCAGATGGCGAGATGGCCTTCATTCACAATGGCGGTATCCCTCGCGGCGAGAGACTCCGTTCGCTCATTGATGATGATCTCTTCTCCGCACTCGAAGGTGAAGGCGACTCGGAACAGTACTTCGCCGCGATTATTTCGCTCATGCGCAAGAACGGCGGATCACTAGTTGAGGCATACCAAACTTTTGTGTCTGACGTTGACGAGCTGAAGTACTCGTCGCTCAACGCGTTCATTTTAACTTCGGAAAGTATCTTTATCGTCTGTGCACACCGCAAAGAGAACCGCCCGAGCAGGCAACCTGAAGACTATTACGAGCTGGCCTGGCGAAAAGATGAAGCAGGAGTCTTTACGTCTTGGTCTTCGTATGTTCGCGAAGAAACTGGCACCAAAATTGAGAACTACTCGATGCTTGAGATCAATCGTGCAACTGCAGAAGTTTCTTCGCACTCACTTTCGTAAGGCCAATAGCAACAAGATCGGGGTTCCATGCTTCAGGGTATGCGCGTTGTAGATCTCACCATTCCACTCGGCCCGGAGATCATCATGTGGCCCGGTGCACCAGAACCCACGTTCGAAAATCTGACTTCGATCAAGAATGATGGTTACTTTGCACGTATTGTTTCTTTCTTCGAGCATACTGGCACACATTTTGATGCACCTTCACACTTCATTGAAGGTCATAACACTGTTGATAAATTCCCAGCAGAGAAACTTGTGCGACCGGCAGTGGTTATCGATATCTCTGCGCGAATTGGTGACGACGCAGACGGAGAGCTCATACTCGCTGATGTACAGGCATTTGAAAGTGCACATGGCGAGATACCTCGCGAAGCTGCAATTCTCCTGCGTACCGGTTGGGAACGTTTTAACAATGATGTGCGCAAATATGCCGGGGAGCCTGGAAAGACGCGCTTTCCTGGCTTTGGAGCGGAAGCTGCACGCTTCCTCGTTGAGGAGCGAGATGCCGTAGGTCTTGGCACGGACACATTAGGAATTGATCCGGGCTGTGCCACCGACTACCCAGTGCACTCGACGATCTCTCACCCCAAGGGTCTTTGGCATCTCGAGAATCTCACTAACCTCAGCCAACTTCCGCCGCTTGGAGCATGGGTAGTTGTGGGCGTGCTACCGCTGGTAGATGGTTCCGGAAGCCCAGCTCGTGTGATTGCATTATTGCCATGAAGGCGAAACTTCAACCAATATCCATAGTGGCCGCCGCTGGCGCCGGAGTACTTCTTCTGGTCTGTCTTTTTTGGAATGAACTTTGGAAATCACCGCAGTGGGTCTGGCAATCTTTCAAGTCGCTCCAAGAAGATCTTAGTTACGAAGCTTCTAGCTACAGGTTAGTAAGCATTTATTTTTTATTTAATTCACTGGCTGCGATGCTCGTCTTAGTGGGTCTGGTTCTTCTACTCTTGGGTTCGCTCTTTAAGGTAAGAGCGTTGAAGATCATCTCAGCCATAATCGGCCTCTTTTCTTTAATCATGTTCCCGTTGATTTTCATTCTTGTGTTCTTAAAATTTGGCGATGGATTTGAATGGACCTTCAAGAACCAATTTTTAAATCATTATTTCCCAACAAATTACTTGGCTCCGATCTGGCTTCTGATTTTTGGCTTCCTTGGGTTGAAGAAGAGATCACTCGAAAATATTGATGTGTATACCTCTCCATACCCTGCTCCACCCATGCCTGCACCGTTACCTTCCTTCACAACCCCTACATACGCAGCGAGTTCATTAGGAGATACGCACATGCAAAATCCCACCTGGACCATTTTCTTACCCGGACAAGAGCCGCGGTCGGTCGATTACATCACCCTACAAAGTTGGGCACAGGCAAAATTGATATCAGGTGATCTGATGGTGCGAGATGATGCATCAGGCGCCACCTACTTTCTCAAGCAGATCCCGGGGGTATTTTCCGATAAGGATTATATGACTGCGCTGCTGCTGAGCATCTTCCTCGGCGGCCTCGGTATCGATCGCTTCTACCTCGGTTACACCGGATTGGGTATAGCGAAACTGCTCACTCTTGGTGGTTGCGGCATCTGGAGCTTAATTGATCTCATCTTGATTGCTATGCGCAATATTCCAGATTCAAATAACCGCCCACTGGCATAATTACTTCTTAAATTGCTCCAGCAGTACGCGCTTCAAGACTTTTCCGCTGGGTCCCAGTGGCATCTCGGTGACAAACTCCACGTGGCGAGGGTACTTGTATGAACCAATGTGCTCTTTGGTCCATTCGATAAGTTCTCCTGCAACCACCGCACCCTCTTCGGCAACAATGACCGCCATAATCTCTTCGCCGTGAACATCATCTGGAATGCCAATAACGGCCACTTGCTTGATACCTGGAAAGCGAATGATCACTTCTTCAACTTCGCGTGGATACACATTGAATCCGCCACGAATGATCATGTCCTTCGTACGATCAACGATGCTGATAAAGCCTTCTTCATCTTTGATGCCAATATCTCCGCTACGGAACCACCCGTCAATGATGGCTTCGGCCGTTGCCTTCGGATTATTAAGGTAACCCTTGAAGATATTGTGACCTCGAATAACGATCTCCCCACGCTCACCTTGAGGAAGTAGCACGATGCGATCTGCGATTTCAGCATCTGCAATTTCTACATCAACTCCCCAAATGGCGCAGCCCACTGTTCCTGGCTTGCGGCCGTAACGCTCTTGATTAAATGTGGCCACAGGAGATGTCTCTGAAAGTCCATATCCTTCATAGATATCAATATCAAAAACTTCTTTCACCTTCTCGATGGTTGCTACTGGAATAGCAGCACCACCACTGGCAGCCATCCGCAATGGCGGACGATCTGGGTTTGTCTTTGCTGCCTCGAGTAAAGCAATGAACATGGTGGGTACGCCCGCCATCACAGAAACTTTTTCACTCACCATTAATTCAAGTACTGGACCTGCTTCGAATCTCGGCACCAGCACAATCGATGCTCCGACGCGAAATCCCCCATTTAGAACTACCGTTTGGCCAAAAGAATGAAAAAGTGGAAGTGCACCCAGCATGACGTCGGTTGATTTCAATTCGATAGTGTCAAAGGCTGTGGTGTTCACGTTCCACAAAATATTGTCGTGCGTGAGCATGGCGCCCTTTGGCTTCCCGGTGGTTCCCGAGGTGTAAAGCACGACTGCTTCGTCTTGTGGATCTCGAGGAAGATAAGTGTCAAGCGGTGTACTGGTGGCGGCTAGCGCTTCCATGCGTTCGATTCCATCGGGACAACCATCCAGCACTCCGAGCAATTCAACACCGGCAGCTTTCGCAGCCACCGCGCCTTCACCGAGAAGTGGAGCAGCACCAATCATGATCTTGGCACCGCAATCTCGCAGGATGTACTCCATCTCATCGTGCTTGAGAAGTGAGTGCACAGGTACCACGCTTGCGCCCACGGCAAGTGCTCCGTAATAGGCGAATGCGAATTGTGGGATGTTCGGAATCAAGAGCGCAACGCGGTCTCCTGGTTGCACTCCACGAGATTTCAAGACGGCTCCATAGCGCAGGGCTTGGTCCCAGACCGCGGCGTATGGCACCCTCACGGCACCTAAAACAAGGGCATCTTTAGTGGGGAAACGACGGGCGGATTCGGCCAGAATGGAGGCCACGCTGCAACGACTACTCATGGCGCCTATCGTGGCTGAAAAACCACGTTTCGGCTAGAGGAAAGAGTGAATCTCTCCAAGGTAGATCAGGGATAGAGGCCGCGGAGCTTATGGGCCTCAGCGACTCTTCCCACGCCAATGGCGTGCGCAGCCGTTCGCCAACTAATCCCCTTGGTATCGGATAGATCATGCACTTCGCTGATCGCGCGCATCATCATCTTGTTGAGGCGCTCGGCAACTTCGTCCAGGGTCCAGAAATAATCCTGGTTATCTTGCACCCACTCGAAGTAAGAGACGATGACGCCACCACTATTAGCCAAGATGTCTGGAACCACCAGGATGCCCTTGTCATTCAGAACGTCATCACCCGAAGGTGTGGTGGGTGCGTTTGCGCCTTCCACGATAATTTTGGCGCGCACACCCAGAGAACTCTTTCCTGTCAAGGAGTCGGCAAGCGCTGCAGGAATAAGTACATCGCAATCAAAGTGCAAAAGCTCTTCATTAGTGATGCGATCAAGACCTGGGATATTTGCCAGCGTGCCATGCTCCTTAATGCCATCCCACAGTTCATCGATGGTGGCAAAACCGGTCGCTCCTCCGGAAACGTCAGTAATGGCTACCACCTTCATGCCCATCTTTTCGACGGCCTTCGCAGCCCAGTAACCCACTTTTCCAAAACCTTGGATAGCAACGCGGGCACCTTCGATGGGGATGTTGCGTGACTTCAATGCTTCGCGAGCTGCAATGGCCACACCGTCGCCCGTAGCACTGTTACGGCCGAGTGAACCTCCGAGCACGATTGGTTTACCAGTAACCACACCGGGCACTGAATACCCAGCATTAACTGAGTAGGTATCCATCATC
>CAIMVH010000085.1 GCA_903844855.1 uncultured Actinomycetes bacterium
AACAATCATTAAAGTGGGGCGGGAGACACGCAAGCTTTCTGCTGGTTACGATCTCACTAGATTACTTGTCGGTTCAGAGGGAACGCTTGCTGTCATCACTGAGCTCACACTCAGAGTCCATGGAATTCCAGAAAAGATGGCTGCCGCTACCGTAATTTTTCCTAGCCTTGCTCAAGGAGTAGAGGCAGCCACCACAATAGTTCGTTCGGGAGTAGCTATTGCGAGATGTGAATTTCTCGATGCAATCTGCATAAAGAATGTAAACGCCCGCGATGGATTGAGCCTGAGTGAGGCCCCAACGCTGCTCTTTGAATTTCATGGCAGTAAACAAGGTGTTGCAGAGGACGCTCAAATTGTGGGTGAAATTGTAAGTGACTTTGGTGGGTCTGAATTTAGCTGGAGCACCGAAGAAGGAGCCAGGCGTAAATTATGGCAAGCGCGACACAATGCTTACTGGGCAAGTTTAGTTGCACATCCTGGGCAGCGGATCGTGACCACAGATACTGCTGTCCCCTTGTCTCGGTTAGCAGAGGCGGTGGCTGTCGCTGAGGAAATTTTTGGATCATCAAGATTTCCATACTCCATCTTGGGCCACGTGGCAGATGGCAACTTTCATTGTTTCGTGATGGTCGATCCCAATGACCCTCAACAGCTCGATGAAGTTCGAGAGCTCACGCACCAACTTACCAATCGAGTTCTTGCTATGGGAGGAACGTGCACGGGTGAGCACGGCATCGGATTGGGAAAGATTGATGATCTTGTGAACGAGACTGGCAAGGCAGGTGTGGAAGTGATGCGCAGCATCAAAGCCACTTTAGACCCGAATAATATTCTCAATCCAGGAAAGATTTTCCGTACATAACTAATTATCTATTGAGTATCGCTAATCCACTCGCCATAGACATTCACCGTATCGCCGATGTCAAACCCGGCATCCCAAAGGCGGTCGATGTCTTCGTGCAACATCCGCACACACCCGTGAGATGCTGGATAGGAAAAGACAAGCGCATCAGTAGCCGAGCCATGAATAGCCATGCCGCGATGAAAGAACTTCGGACGATACATCATGGATTCGGGATAGAGAGTCGACTCATACCATCGATTTACTTCCCACTCGACTTTCCATACCCCCACACTGGTGGAGAGAAAGCCAGGGATGCCGCTGGAGACCGGAAAGACGCCCAACACCACATTTCCTGGACTCACCCACGTGGCGGTTTGGCAAGAGATATTCACATTGAGCCCAACAACCTGATTCATTGCAGGCGTGAGCATCTTGGTTGAAACAATTTGCATCGCTTCAAGTGCACTCGGCACAGTTCGCGTGGGCTCTCCGTAAGTTAATTCGCGCCAGGCGCAGAGAGCACGTTGCGTCTTCTCGTCATAGATGCCGTCTACTTTCCCAACAGGTAACCCCAGCGCATCGAGCGCATCTTCAACATACATTTTGCTGGGAATCGGATTCGTGAGTGGGAGTTCAATCTTTGGAGCGAGAGTTATCGCTGGAGATGGAGATGGAGATGGTGATGCAACGACACGTGGTGGAGTGACCGAATTCGAGCGAGTAGAGAAGAACACCACCGAGACTCCAACAATGACGATGGCGAATGCGGCCCCTACAATGACAGATAAACCAATAAAGAGCCGACGAAGTGGTGACATTAAGGATGCATCAGGACACTGCGATAAACTTCAAGCGGATTACGGTTAGTCTCGATGATCACTTCTTCGAGGTCTGCAATAGGGCGGCGATGGGAGACCAACTCCCCCACCGGAATAACACCAGAAGAAACCAATTCGACTGCCTCTACGTAACGACCGCCACCACCATGAATACCAATGAGAGATTGGTCTTTGAGTAGCAGATCTGCAATGCGAAGTGAATGCGATGAAGCGCCAATTGAAGCAAATACTCCTCCGAATCCCATCCATTCGATAGCAAGTTGTGCTCCGGGGATCGAGGAAGAAGTTTCGACGGCAACTGCTCGTGCTCCAGTAGGTGAATGTGCGGGAGTTATCTCCGCTGGCGAGATGCAGGTGATCCCCCAAGAGCGAACTTTTTCCCGTCGCGATTCCACAGTTTCCACCACAGTTACTTGGTACCCAGCTAGATCAAGGACGCGAGCCGCCACGATTCCAATGGGACCTCCACCCACCACCAGCACGGGAGAATCACTCGTCACAACTGTCTTGAGCCTTTCGCGCAAATGTAGTGCGACACATACGGGTTCGAGAACAGTTCCTGCTTCATCGCTGAGTTCATCCGGAATCGGGATGGCATTTTCTTTTGGGACCGTGAGGAACGCTGCAAAAGTTCCCGGAGCAGTCATTCCAAGAAATCTATATTCTGCGCAGGCGTTTCGTCTCCCAGATAAGCAGTACGCACACGTGCGACAACTGATTGCTGGATCCAGCACCACACGTTGACCAGTACCGACTACTTCCCCGACTGCGTCATGGCCAAGGACCACGGGCATGAAGCCCCAATCAGATTCATAAAGATGAAGGTCGGTGCCACAGACACCCGTGGCTCGTATCTTGACGAGTAACTCGCCATCCTGTGGAGTGGGGATATCCAGGTCACTGATTTCAATAGTACGAAGCTCAGTTAAGGTCGGGGTTCTTCCACCAGCCACGCTTGCCATAGGGAGAGTCTAGGGCTTAGTAAACGGGCCTCAATTGCCCCACGATGGGGCAGACAAATGGGTCAGAATTCTTGCTCAGCCCAACCTCATTGAGATGGCGCATTACGACCATATAACTTGAGATGAGATTCATTTCGACTAAAGGAACGCCGCGCTCTGAACAGAACTCCACCACGATCTTATGAGCTTTCGCCAAGTGTGGACGCGCCATGGAGGGGAAGAGGTGGTGTTCCACCTGACGGTTAAGCCCGCCCATGAGATTGTCCGTCAGCCAACTGCCACGGATATTACGGCTAGTGAGTACCTGACGTTGGAAGAAATCAATCTTGGAATCTCGCTCGATAAGAGGCATCCCTTTGTGATTAGGTGCAAAGGCAGCGCCCATAAAGAACCCAAACATCATCATCATGAAGACCCATAACGCCATTGCCCAGAGCCAACCAAACATCAGTGCCATCGCAATATACGGAGCTGTCTGGCGTACAAGCATGAGACCAAATTCAAGGAATCGGATTCCTAACTTGCGATCCTTGCGACCTAGGCCGATAAAACTATCTGCTAGGAGATCAAAACCAGTGAAGAGCAGGAGCAAAGGAAAGAGATAACCCTGACGATCGCTCAGCCAGCGCTCCAGACCCTTTTTCTCATTGCGAGACTCCACAGTAAAACTGAGGACACGAATATCGATATCTGGATCCTCGCCGATGAAGTTAGGTTTCTGGTGATGCTTATTGTGCTTGCGTAACCAAAACCCATAACTGAGCCCAGCAAAGAGATTAGCCAAGATGAGGCCAACCCAGTCATTAGCTTTATTATTTCGAAAGATCTGACGGTGCGCGGCCTCGTGCGCGATGAATCCGTATTGCGCACTCAGCACACCGAGCAGACCAGCCATCAAAAAACCTAAAAGGATCCAAGCGCTATTGCTATTGGTGAAGAAACTGAGAAATCCTCCCCCCACCCAAAGCCCAGATGCAATAACAGAGAAAATAATGAGTCGAATGACGTAAAAGGAGGGCTTCTTCTTCAGGAGCCCAGCATCCATTACACGCGCCAAGATTTCACTGAAGGCCGTGGGCACTGTGCGATGGGCGAGAATTGTCATGCGCCCAGTCTAGTCGGGATCACCCCTGCCCACCTGGCGAGACGCAGACACCTTTCCCGGTCTTCTAAAGTGCCCACAGAAAGCTCCGTGACCCCATTATTTGAGTCTGAAGGGGGAAAGAGCCATAGAATCAACTCATTGTTTAACGACTGGTCGAAGGAGTTTTTACATTGGCATCTCATCCAAATAAGCCGAATGCGATTCGAGAAGGCTTAGACAGAATTATCGCAAAAGGAAGCCTCTCGTTTGTCTTCCTCATTTTTCTTGTTGGGTTAGTGGTCAACTTCGTCGTCGCCGCCATCACCGCACTGGTGGAATTGCAACCTAAAGAGAACTATTTAAGCAAGCTCGCGAGCGAAATGTGGATCAATGTAAATTTCACTTTCCTTGGGGGCAGTGGGCCGGACCATTTCTGGGCACGTGTATTTATCCCAATTACTGCTGTGCTTACAATCGGCGTCACCGCAATTATTTTTGCCTACACAACAAATAAGCTCTCTGACTACTTGACAGAGCTGCGAAAAGGAAAATCACCAATCACTTTTGTCGACCACACGTTAATTCTCGGATGGTCAAATCGAATCTACTCAGTCATCAGAGAGTTAGACACCGCCAATCAGAACCAAAAGAATCCAGTAATTGTGGTCTTCAGCAATATGGATCGAGGTGAGATGGAAATCTTGCTCAAAGCTAATCTCGGTGATGTCAAGCATACAAAAATTATTACGCGTGAAGGTGATCCCACCAATATCAATGAGCTCACACGAGCAAATGCGCCTGGTTCTAAATCCATCATTATTCTCGACGCCTCGAGCGATAGCGATGCCACGGTTATTTCTACGATTCTGGCAATTCAAGCGATAGATAAATCATCGCTAGTGCCGATAGTCGCCGAAATGGATAGCGATCTCTATTCGGAGGCACTAGAAGAGAGCCTCGAAAGAAGTATCTCGATCGTGAGATCGAATCAACTTATCACTCGAATTACGGCGCAGAGCACAAGAGCGGCTGGCCTCACCCCCGTTTTGCTCGATCTCTTGGACTTCGATGGCGATGAGATCTATTTTGGATTGGCTACCGAGTTGATTGGTCATACCTACGGAGATTCCCTTACAGCTTTTGAAGAGGCGGCCATTATCGGGCTGCGAAATAGCGAGGGTATAATTTTTGTAAATCCTCCAGGAGACACAGTAATTGGTGAGGGTGATCACGTAATTGCAATCGCAAAAGATGATGATCGCATCATCTTTGCCGGACTTGCACCAGAATTAGACTCAATCAAAAATCAAGCGCGCGAATTGGATGCACACACATATCGTGAGCCAGAACGAATTTTGGTCCTTGGCTGGTCACAAATGGGTCACAATGTGATTAGTGAAATGTTGCCATTCCTTCCCCCCAACTCTACGTTGCAAGTAATTGCGGACTCAAGAATTGCAGACATCTCTGGACTCGCTGGTGACCCTTTCCCCGGGCTAGCAGTCACGTATACCGAAGCACCTACAACTGTTGGGCAGCTTGCCGATTCAGTGAGTGGGACAAGGTACGACGAAGTGATGATTTTGGCCTACCGAGAGGGAGTTTCAGCCCACGATGCAGACTCACGGACGCTTGCCACCATCCTCGTGATGAATCGCCTATTCTCTGTAGAAAATAACGGAGTAGAGCCCACTCGATTGATTGCCGAATTACTGGACTCCAAGAATCTTCCGCTCGCAAAAGTGGCTTCAGCTGATGATCTTGTGATGAGCGACAATTTGGCGGCGCTCCTCATCGCCCAGCTATCAGAGAATGCCGATCTCAAACCGATATTTGATGATCTTTTTGATATCCAAGGTGCGACGATAAACATTTATCCGGTAGAGCGGTATGTCCCCCTAGGTCAGGACTTTTCCTTCCAGGAATTAGTCGCACACGCATACTCCTTTGGAGAATCAGCGATTGGCTACCGAATAGATCTAGACCATCGGGAAGACCCCCAAGCGGGCGTTCGTCTCAATCCCTCTAAGTCCACTCGATTTACGACTGCGTCTGGCGACGGACTCATTGTTGTCGGTCCCGCAACCGTGTAACTGTCACTACTAGTTTTCTACATCTTAAAACGTGTTTTAGCACTCCTGATGTTAGGATTTTGGCATGACTTTGCCGCGAAAAATTGGTGCCTGGTATTGGTTCGCGTCATCTCTGGCACGCCCCGTTGCGTTCTTGATTTGCAAGCGTGAGTGGCGCGGTCGCTCGAATATTCCTACTACTGGCTCGGCGATGATTGTCGCAAATCACATCTCGATGGTTGATCCTCTGCTATTTGCACATTTCGTTTTTATGAGTGGGCGCGCGCCAAAGGTCTTCATTAAAGCTTCGCTTTTCAAGATTCCCTTTCTTGGCAAAATCTTCGTAAAGACAGGGCAATTGCGAGTACCTCGGGACTCCCAAGTGATATCCAATGTCATGGAAGAAGCTAAGTCGGCCCTTTCCCGTGGAGATCTTGTGAGTATTTACCCCGAAGGAACGATTACCCGAGAACCTAATCTTTGGCCCATGAAAGGCAAACACGGAGCCGCACGATTAGCCCTGGAAACAAATGTTCCAGTGATTCCTTGCGCCCAATGGGGCGCCCAGCAGCTTCTCCCGCCGTATAGCAAGAAATTTAAGTTCTTCCCAAGGCCTACGAGCATCGTTCATGCCGGTCCACCTGCAGACCTCTCCAGATGGCAGGGCAAAGAGGTAACTAAAGAAGTTCTTGATGAAGTTACAGAGTATTTCATGGGTCTTATCACGGCGCTGTTGGAGAAAATTCGCCAAGAAGAGGCTCCAAAAATTCGCTTTGTTTACGAAAAGTAAATGAAGATCAGTCCCAAATTATTCAGGGCTGATCTTCATTTACTTAACTTCTAGCTAGAACAGATGTGCTCTCAAAGTTTCAAGAGCGAGATTGCTTACAAGAAGCTCTTAGGCTTGCTTGCAAACTCCCAGATAGGGCTGAGTTTTGAATGAAACTCGGCGTAATCGAGGCGCTTATCAGCTCCACCAAATTTAGAGATATAGCGATGTGCCTCACGGGAATCTAGTCCCCACTCTAAGAGCAACATTTCAATCTCCACCATTTCAATGAAGCCCGATTCATCAATATCTAGTTGATTGAAAACGAATTTGGACTTCTCTGCTGGGGTCTGCATATGAGATGAAGCTTCTTTTGAGAGCACTTCCTGAGCCCGGCCTGACAACCAAATGGTTGAGGTAAAGGTGCCGAAATCAATACCGTTTGATTTACCGAAATTACTCATGAAGGACTCCTTCACGTCAGTGTTGGCTCCCCACTCGTTGAGCAAATTCTCCATTTCGCTAATCTTTAAGGAACCTGACTTATCTACATCGAGATAATCAAAGACAGCGCGAGCGTTCTCTTTTGACGGACTATCCAACGACGATCCCATATTCTTCTGAGTCCAGAGAGCTCTCAAGTTACTATCGATAATGGATCCACGTTCTTTCTCGTCAAACAAATCCGACCATTGAGCAGCCGTTGGCTTGACGATCGTCTTCATCAAGACTGTCCACGCAAGAAGAATCAGCATCATCAGCAGTGGGCTTTCAGGGCCAAGGATGAACGGCAGGACGGTAGCTCCGGCAAGAAGCATGCGAACTGTGTAGCCACCCTGACTAAACGCTCCTACTTTATAGAGGAAATATCCATAGATGCGCATAAAGGCATACGCCTGAAGTGCCATCCAAGTACGTTCAAGCCAGACAATGTTGCCATCTTCCATCACAAGCCTGACTGCGCAATAGAAGTGTGTTGCGATCACTCCCAGGTAGGCAGGATAGGTCAATCCCTTTGAGCCAAAAGCACCTGGTGCCTGATACAACGACGATGGAACATGGCCAAAAATTGCAAGGCAGCCAACCACGATGGCAAGTGTGGTGTTTTGGGTCACCCAAGCGACGACACCCAAAACAACCTCTAAGGATCCGCTGAGCGCATGGATGCGAATAGAGGTTATCCGATTTTTCATGAGAACAAATTTGGGATGATGCGGTTCAGTCGCGTGGAATCGGATAATAAACACGTTTCCAAAAATTGCGATTACCCCAGCAAGAAGAAAACCGAGACTGGTATTCCTTGTTGTTACCACCTCGTTATCAGGCAGTACATCAAGTAAGAAAAAGATGGATCCCATCACTCCAAGAAAGAGTATTACACTAGCCGCGCGCATTTTTGTACTCATGACTTCTTCCTCCGTTGATTGAACTCTGTATCCTGCGGTTTTGGTTCTTTACTTCTTTTAGATCCGTTATGAAATGCGTTCACACATCTGATCTATGACAGCCGAATTTTCCTCAATCATTTTGAGGCCAATTTCACGAACTGCGGCCATATTTTCTGGACGAGCATCATCAATAGCGCTTCGACCATCCTTGAAGATTGGCGTGATTCGGAAATAGTGGGCTTTTCTTAAGATGTGGGACAACTGCCAGTCGATGCTTAGATTGCTCGCCTGAGAGGTGATGTCAAATAGCGGACGAGCCCACTTAACCAGGCCCCAATCTTTGGTGTCGTCATAGGTCAAGTCTTTAGAAATCGACCCAGTTCCTAAGGAAACTACCGTCATATCATCTTCATCGAATCCCAAGGACTGCGCATGAGCAAAGGCGCACATCGCAGGATTATTTGCAAAGACAGCGCCGTCAATATATGCCCGCTCACCCGCATGATGTTGGTTTGGCTCAAAAAATGTAGGGGCTGAGCTGGTAGAACGTGCGACGAAACGCATGCTGTGATTCTCATGCGGGTCTTCTAGGGCCGCTGAACGAGTAAAGAAATGTGGAACTCCCTTCTCCACTTCGTAAGCGGGAATGAGTACCTCAACACGAGATTCGCTCATGAGTGAATCACCAAAAAGTTCCGCAAGAACGCTCTCGAAGCCATCAGCGCTGTACTTCTCGTGTGTGACTCCGCGCAATAAATCTAATTTGCCGGTCTTCTTAAAAGGAAAAATCGTGGCGAAAGAACGCGCATAAAGCTCATCGATTCCGTCAGCGCTCCAGAATGCAGATCCGTCTTTCGCCGCACGCGACATTGCAAGGGCAATTTGCCCTCCAGCCGAGGTACCAGCGATGAGATCGAAGCAGTCAGAGAGCGGCTTTCCCATTCGCTTCTCTATTTCACAGAGCACAACTCCTGGGATGAGACCCCGGACGCCACCACCATCAATCGAGAGAATTCGATAGCTCATAACCTGCCCCCTTGAATCAGAAAAATATTTTTAGATAGAGGTCAGAGTAACTTGTGGCCTCTGTCCACGGAACTATTTCAATGTGGCTCTTTAGTTTTTTCCTCAGACGTAGCCAGCTATTCATGAATCCGGGGGTTAACCCCTCAGTTCAGTTCAATGCACCAAAGTTGCTTTCTACAAGCTTCCTACTTTTTTGAGCGAAGAGGCTATTTCTTTTTGAAGCCCACCGGACACTTCGGGTTAATAGAGGTGACCTTCTTGGTCGATTTGCCCTTTACACACGTAATTGTTGATGCCGTGGCCTTCGCTGGCGCCACCTTGACGGCAGTAGGAATAGCAGCAGCGGGCACAGATGCCGCTGGAGTGGGAGCACTAGAAGCCTTTGAAGGTGTCGCCACCGGAATAGGGGCACTCTGGCTCAACTTGATTCTGATTGTGGGGGACGAGAAAGTGAAATTAGCAGCGCTTAAACGCATCCACCCGTCACGTTCACTGACCGTCTCGGTGGCAACTTCCGAGGTTGAACCATCGGTGGACGTGACGCTGATGGTCGCTTGAATCGGCGCGGTCGAGAATCCATAAATGCAACGCGCAACTTCTGAGCGAATAGCAAGATCGTACGTTCCTTTAAAGAGCGTGCCATCTGCTTTAAGGTGAGCGCCCGCGACTTTGTACGTCAACGTACCATCCGTGATTTTCGGTGGTCCTGAATCATAGACGGGAGCATTTGTGGTTACGAGACCCAACAGTTTAGTTTTGTCCGCGAAACAACTTCCGCTACCGCTCGTTATACCGTTGTAATTTGTCGAGCCAAAACTCCAATTAGTGTCTTGCCTAAAATCTGGGTCGTTGCCACTATAGGCCTGCATCTGAGACTCGAAGAGTTTGAAATCCTCAAACCTGTCTCTGCCGCTACCCAGCGATCCATCGAAGAAATTACTTTCAAGCATCTTTGCGCACGTTGTGTAGAAACCAGGCATGGTGCATTGCGCCTGGAATTTAGCGTTAATGTCAGGATATTTATCAAGCTCGTTCTTCTTCACATACCCAACTAATGTAGGGACCGATTGTGCAGTACCTGCGACAGTAAGCAAATTATTCTCGGCATCAATAGGAGCAACTGAAACCTGTGTCTCCGACATTCTTCCAAATAACCATCCAGTCAATTGATTATCTACACGAAGAGTGAGAGAGACTTTTGTTCCGGCCAAGAAGTCTTGGTGCATAAAGCAAAGTCCATCCAACATTTGCGAGCACTTTGCATAAGTTACTGAGTTTGGTTGATTATCGGCACAAGCCCATCCAAAGGAAACATTAGTGTTCCCGCCAAGACTTGGTTCTGCCTTCTCACAAGGTCTAGCTTGGCGCGCACCGGCGTCTTGGCTCATGTCCATAGGAGATACCACCACGTTGAAAGAATTCCTGGAAAAAAAAGAAGTAGCTTTATTGAGACTATAAGCAACTACTGCAGTCACCATATATGTTCCATTACCACCAGTGTGTGGAGATTTTGGAGCGTTCCAGACGCTCACACCACCACCAGCACCAGTCTTCAGAGTTGGATTCGCCGGTATTTGCTGTGTGGTCGCTTCCATCACCAGCGAGGCAGTTTCCTTCGTTCCATCACTCTTGAGGAAATCTAAGCTCTGTATACAGAAAGTATCCGTAGCGGTTCGACATACCGGGATTACAAGATTAGCCATGAGCGTATCTGCGTCCAAGCAATGCGCATCAGTTGCGCTAAATGTAGTACAAGACCGTTGTGAAAATTGCCCACCATTCTTCGCGTTATACATCGCAGAGACAAACGAAATTGTTTGAAAGGCTTGGCTTTCCTGAATAATCGTTCCGTAAATTTGCTGATTAATTAAATCCTTAGGCGTAACCACATTGGAAGATGCCACCGAAGGTAAGAGAAAAACCATTAGCAGGGCTATGAGAGCGGAGAGCGCGCTTCGCGACCGTTGTTTAGCCATTTCCGAAGCATAGCCAACAGTGGGAACCTAGTCATGGGGCCGCCTCGGGGATTTGAACCCCGGACCTACGCATTACGAGTGCGTTGCTCTACCCCTGAGCTAAGGCGGCATAGAGAGGCTTGCCTCTCCGGGTCAAAGTTTACTTGAGATTAATCGAGACGAATAGTGCCGCGTTCGGTACGCAGATGTACTGCAACCAAACCTGATTCACCATCGTTGTCTGCGGGATCAATCCAAATTACTTCAATGTCATCGAGTGGGTGATCATCTGGTTCGCCGAGCCATGCAGAGATAACCGTAGGATCGCCAGCGATTTCCAACTTCTCAATAATTGGGTGGCCATTGGCGCCACTTGAAGGATGGTGCGCGGCATCGGTAATCCATTGAACGAAGAAGGGAAGTTGTGGATCTTCCATCGTGGACTTCACACCGAGTTGCTTCCACTCCAAATCAAAACCATCGGGACGACGACGGTGACCAGTTACTGGCTCGCGACCCACACGTTCCTGCACTGTAGAAATATCGTCAACGGCAACGACCCATGTAAGCCATCCACCACCTTCGCGAGCGCGCTGCGAAACTGCTTGGCCAAATGCTGCACTATCTGCAGCCGGGTGATCGAGTGGGCAGACCACTTCGAGATAAGTACCGCCGTGAAGCGGAAGGATGAAGTTGCGCGTTCCGAAACGAGGATGAATTCCTCCGTCTTGAAAGGCTGCACCCAGGCTGGAACCGATTCGCTGAACGACATCGACCAGGTGGTCGTGGTCAGCTACATAAGAGACATGGTCTAAACGCACACCCAAATCCTGCCCTATCGGAGGGGGTGCTAATTACCACATGTGCCCTAAGAGCAGACGAGGCCGGCTTTGGGGAGGGTTCCGGAGAGGAAATAGGCGTCGACAGCGGCATCTATGCAGTTACTGCCCCGGGTGTAGGCGGTGTGGCCATCCCCGTCGAAGACCAGCAGGTGCCCGGTTTTGAGCTGGGTAGCCAGCCCTCTAGACCACTGGATCGGGGTGGCCGGGTCTCGGGTGGTCCCCACGACCAGGATGGGGCTCGAGCCGACCGCGGTCAGTGGGGTGGGGATGGGCTTGGAAGGAACTGGCCAGTAATTGCAAGGGAAGGAACTCCAGGCTAAGTACCCGCCAAAAGTAGGTGATGCCTTTGCAAGGGTGACCGCTTCTGCGCGCACGGATTCAATCGTGACGCGTTGATTCTTGTCCATGCAATTGACTGCGTAACCAATCTCGTTGGAGTTGATGAGGTACTTACCGTCTGGTCCACGATCGACGTAGTAATCAGCAAGATCAAGTAGATCTGTTCCGTCACCTTGTACGGCAGTGGTAAGTGCGTAGGTGAGTGAAGCCCATCCGCCATCGCTGTCGTAGAGCGAACTAAGAATTCCAAGGATGACTTCTGATTGTGTAACTGGGCGCTTTGATTTACTGGGAAGCGGCGTGGAATCCGAGGTGGCAATCAATTCATCGATTGTGGAGTGTGCCTCTTCGCGAGTAACTCCAAAAGGGCACTCACCAGTTGATGCGCAATCTGCGGCGTACTTGTCGAGGTATGTATTAAGTGCGGCTTCGAATGCTTTCGCTTGTTCTATATTCATCTCTTGTAGCGAGACAGTGGGATCAACCGCACCGTCAAGAACTAATCGACCCACATTCTGCGGAAAGAGGTGCGCGTAACTTGCGCCCAGCAGCGTCCCGTATGACTTCCCTAGCATGTTGAGTTTCTTATCCCCCAAAACTGCACGCAGTACATCAAGATCTCTGGCCGCATCAGTGGTGCCAATAAACGGAAGCAAGGTGCCAGAGCGCTCCAAGCATCGCCGTGCGAGCAATTTTGCTTGATCAATGAATGCCCGTTCCTGCGCAGCGGTAGAGGGGGATCCATCGACTGAAACGAATTTGTCCGTCTCAGGTCCAGTGAAACACCAGAGCGGAGTTGACGCTCCCACGCCTCGAGGATCAAAACCAACAATGTCGTAGCGCTTCAAGACTTCCGAAGTCACGATGTATGCCGCGCTCCTGGCATATTCCACACCAGAGCCGCCCGGCCCTCCAGGATTTACCAAGAGTGACCCCAGTCGGTTCGCCTTATCTTTTGCAAGATGGCGCACCACTGAAAGCGTGATCGCCTTTGCACCAGGATTGGCGTAATCGAGCGGAACTCTCACGGTGGTGCACTCAAATCCAGTTTCACACTTCTCCCAAGAGAGTGTTTGGGTCATGTACCCCTGAAGATTGAGAAACGGCTTCGCTTCTCCGGTGGGCGACTTTGCTGGATTGGTCGTGGCCCGCGTCAAGAAGTAGGCGGAGAAAAGCGCCACCAGAATCATGAAGAAGGCGATAGGAAGAATGCGTTGTGGTTTCACTCGCCACCCCTAGCGGGTAGACGCAGCGCCAACATCATCGACTCAAGTGCGAGTAGCGGGGCCACGTTGAAGGCAAGGGCCTTGCGCGCACCCATAATTGCCTCCACTCGGTGCAACGCACCCTCGCCGGGAATTTGCGAAGCCACATCGGTGACGGTCGCGCGTAAATCCTCGTTGATCAATGGTGCCTCAGCACCTGCCTGTACAAGAAGCACATCTCTATAAAAAGTAGCTAAATCTAGAAGGGCTATATCTAGGAAGGCGCGGTTGCGAGCAGTAGTTCGCGACTTCTGCGTCTTCTCTAATTCTTTAATTGCCTTGGCAGCCCCGGACGGCATTCCTTTGCCGGTAGCGCCATGGCCCCAAGCAGTTGAAAGCTCAGACATCTCACGCTCATCGCGATCGGTGTTCTCGCGCACCGACTCTTCAGTAGCCGCGCGATGTAATTCAGCCGCGGTGGAGAGCGCCTCCCCTACGGTGCGAATGCGCGCCGGGATTGCAAGTAAATCGTGGCGAAACTTACGAGCATCTTCATCGAACGCCAACCATTTCGCGCGACCTACATGCCCCTGACTGGCGCGAGCAACGTGCGCGGCCATCGTGGGATCTACGCCATCGCGCTCAATCAGCACTGTTGCTACATCTTGATGTGAAGGAGTGCGCAAAAGTATAGAACGGCAGCGCGAACGGATCGTGGGCAACACATCTGATGGGCTCGGCGCACAGAGAAACCACGTCGTAAAGCTGCCCGGCTCTTCAATCGCTTTCAAGAGCGCGTTTGCGGCTGTCTCAGTGAGTTTGTCCGCATCTTCAATGATGACAACGCGAAAACTCCCGGTAGCTGGTGCCCATGCCGCGCGCACAATCAATTCACGAATTTGATCAGCTTTGATTGAGAGGCCTTCACTCTCCATGAGCTCCACATCTGCGTGTGTGCCAGCGTAGACCTCACGGCAGGTGGCGCACTCACCGCAACCGCGTTCGGAACAGAGCAGCGCGGCCGCAAATGCGCGTGCCGCGTTCGAGCGACCAGAACCGGGCGGACCAGTGAAGAGCCAGGCATGTGTCATGGCACCAGATTCGCGCGCCTCTTCGTCTATCCCACGAGCCCCACGGACTGCACGTTCGATGATGGCGATCGCTTCTTGTTGCCCTACAAGATCAGCAAAAACTGGTGCTGCCATTATTTCGCGGCCCGATTCTCAGGTGCTGCCAGCAGAGCTGCGAATCGATCTCGAATAATACGCTTTACTTCGGTATGCGATTGGTTTGCTTCTATGACCAAGTATCGCTCTGGCTCCACACGAGCCAATTCTAAGAAGGTACGTCGCACACGTTCATGAAATTCCATAGGTTCACTCTCGAGGCGGTCTTTATCAACACAACGCGATAGTCCGATGCGAGGATCAATGTCGAGTACGACAGTGATATCGGGAACTAATCCACTCGTCGCCCAACGCGAAAGGCGAAGTACATCTTCACTTGGCAGAGTGCGCCCACCGCCTTGATAAGCAATAGATGAATCGACGTAACGATCCGAGATAACCACTTCATCGCGATCGAGAGCTGGGCGAATCACGCTCTCCACGTGCTCAGCACGATCTGCCGCGTAGAGCAGCGCTTCCGCCCGCGGGGCGACCTCACCGGTGGCCGGATCGAGTAACACCTGGCGAATTTTCTTACCTACTTCGGTACCGCCTGGTTCCCGGCTCAGAGTTACCACTCGTCCTTGGCTTTCTAGCCAGGTTTTTAATTCTTTTGCTTGGGTGGATTTTCCAGAACCTTCGCCACCTTCAAAGGCAATAAATATGCCCTTCTTGGCATGCAGATTGACCACACCAATATCTCCGCGCAAGGCATCCATGATGTCGCTCCAAAGCGGAACACCTTTTCGGTCATCCATTTGCTTGTAAGAAATGATTCCCACGATCGCGGCCAAAATTCCACCCAATAGGAGCGTGATTTCAGCACCATTATAAATCAATTGGGTGTTGTTGAACTTGAGAGTGTGCTTACCAATCGCAGCTGCAATCACTGGAGCAATGGCAAGTACCAAAACCAATGTGATCCGAATGAGAGTCTGCACGAAAGCGAATGTTCGCCCGCGAACTTCATCACGCACTTCCAAGCCGAGCATAGTGAAGCCACTGACCCATGCAGTGCCGGCGCAGAAACCCAAAAAGATCGTCGTGATAAAAGCAATCACGATATTAGGAATGGCGGCGAGGAAAACTAGTCCCACACCTGAAAGCGTGAGCGCCAAGCCGAAGAGGCGGCGGCGCGAGAATCCGGAGAGTAAGCGCGGTCCCCAGCCCATTCCAGCAGCCAAACCTAGGAAGACGCCGGCAAAGAGCATTCCGTATGCCGCATCTCCACCGCCAAGATCTCCCACGAAGGTTCGTGCCAATCCAACAACTGCACCACCAGCGGCAAAAGCGCCGAGCATGCCCACAATGAGCGCGCGGATAAGCGGAGTCGAACCGACAAACTTCCATCCCTCGATAAGCGACCGCATCATGTTGATGTTTTCGCCTTCAGGACCACCCTTGCTCTTTGGAATTTCCTTAAGTTGATAGATCGTATAAGCACAGAAGGCGAAACTTAGACCGTTTAGATAGAGAGCAAGATCGACCGGGTTTGTGGAGAAGGACCCCACCTGAATAGAGAGTGCAGAATGAAAGAGCGCCAGCAAAGAGAAGAGTGCGGCAGCAATAGGTGCGGTTCCATACGCAGCCAACATACTTACTTGATTTGCAGCTTCCAGTCGATCGCGTGGCACCATGTTGGGAACGGTTGCCTCTTTTGCAGGACTCCAAAAAAGTGTGATGGCCTCGATAAGTACGGTTGCTGTGTACAGCCACCAAAATTCCCTAATTAAAGGAATCGATATGAATAAGCCAGCGCGCAAAATGTCGCAGGTGTACATGAGTCGACGACGATCAAAGCGATCAACAATTACACCGGCAAATGGGCCAATGAGTACCGCAGGCAAGAGGCGCACGATAAAAACGCCAGCGATGGCCACGTTTGCTTTTGCATAATCATCACCGGCAAGTTGCTTAGCAAGGGCAGTACACGCGAGCAATCCGAGCCAATCGCCGAGGCTTCCGAAGGCCATCGCACGCCAGAGCCGAGCAAAGGCGGGGATCGCCAGCACACCTCGAAGATCGCCTTGCGCAGGCGGGCTGGGATTAGGAAGGACATCGGACACGTCGAAAGCCTAGCCCGACCAGGTACGCCTAGCCGAGGCTAGACGGCCACTGGCTTCTTGGAAGGCGCTTTCTTAGCAGCTGCCTTCTTGGCTGCTGTCTTCTCAGGGGCCTTCTTCACAGCTGCCTTCTTGGCGGCTGCCTTCTTAGGGGCCTTGTTGGCGGCACGCTGAGGAGAGCGCTTCTTTACGCGTGGACCCTCCTCCAACTCCTTAGCCCGCTTCTCCGCCAGTAGTTCTAGGGCGCGATCGAGAGTAAGGGTTTCAATGGGGTCGTTACGACGAAGAGTGGCATTTGTCTCGCCGTCGGTGACATAGGCACCGAATCGTCCATCCTTGACCACGACTGCGCGAGTTGAGGCAGGGTCCTGACCGAGCTCTTTGAGAGGTGGCTTAGCAACGCCTCGGCCACGGAACTTAGGAAGCGCATAAATTGCCACCGCCTCATCAAGTGTCAGCGTGAAGAGCAGTGCCTCTGAATCTATGGTGCGCGAATCGGTGCCGCGACGAAGGTAAGGACCGAAGGGACCGTTTTGCGCGGTGATCTCTACTTGAGTTGTTGGATCGATACCCACTACGCGCGGAAGTGTGAAGAGCTTGAGTGCATCATCGATGCTGATGGTGTCGAGGCTCATATCTTTAAATAGCGAAGCAGTCTTTGCCTTCACTGCTTTAGCACCTTTAGTAGGCACATCATCAGGAAGAATTTCGGTTACGTATGGACCGTAACGACCATCCTTAGCAAGAATCACGCGACCGGTGGTGGGATCGTTGCCGAGAATGCGCTCGCCGCTTGGGCGATTGAAAAGTTCTTGCGCCATTGCGAGTGTTAATTCATCAGGTGCCATATCGAGAGGAATATTTGTGGTGCGACGGGTCTCTCCTTCACCGATTTCTAAGTAATTTCCAAAGCGACCAACGCGAAGCGAGATACCTTCACCTACTTCGAAAGTATTTACCTCGCGAGCATCGATCGCACCAAGATCTGCAGTCAGTGCATCAAGGCCGGGGACGCCATCGTGACCAAAGTAGAAACCGGTAAGCCAACGAACCCGATCTTCGGTTCCTTCGGCAATGCGGTCGAGATCTTCTTCCATCGATGCGGTGAAATCATAATCGACCAACTTAGCGAAGTGTTGTTCGAGCAATCCCACCACTGCAAAGGCGAGGAAGGTAGGAACCAGGGAACGCCCGCGCTTTGATACATATCCACGGTCTTGAATAGTTTGCAAAATCGTGGCGAATGTTGACGGTCGTCCAATGCCGAGTTCTTCCATACGGGCCACCAAAGTCGGTTCGGTGTAGCGAGATGGTGGCTGTGTGGTGTGGCCCTCGGCGCCAAATTTTTCAACGGCAACAGTGTCGCCTTGAGAGAGCGGCGGCAAGCGACGCGCATCGTCATCATCGCTGTCGTCTTTCGCCTCTTCGTAAGCGGCGAGGAAGCCAGGGAAAGTAACGACGGTGCCAGTGGCCCGGAAATCAACTTTGCGACCATCGGATGCATCAGCGTCCATATCTACGCGCACTTGGAGCTTGCGGGCATCAGCCATCTGTGAGGCGACAGTGCGCTTCCAGATCAAGTCATAGAGCGAGAGTTCATCACGTGAGAGCTCATTAGCCACTTCACCTGGGGTACGGAAGGCATCTCCCGCTGGACGAACTGCTTCGTGAGCTTCTTGTGCGTTCTTGGCTTTGCCGGTGTATTGACGTGGACCTTCAGCTACATGGTCAGCGCCGTAGAGCGCAGCCGCTGATGCGCGTGCGGCATTGATCGCTGTGGTGGAAAGTGTGGGTGAATCGGTACGCATGTATGTGATGTAGCCGTTTTCATAAAGTCGTTGAGCAACGCGCATCGTGATCTGAGCGCCCCAACCAAGTCGACGGCCAGCATCTTGTTGCAAAGTAGAAGTGGTAAACGGCGCCTTGGGACGTTCAACGCGTGCAGATTCTTCGACGCTACGTACTTTGAGTGAACTTCCTTCGAGAACTTGCACGAGCGTAGCCGCACTCTGCTCATCAAGAAGGAGAGTCTCACTCGCCGCTTTAGCAGAGAGATTGCCGTCATCACCAAAATCTTTTCCACCAGTGAGTCGCTTGCCATCTACTGAAAGCATGCGCGCCGTGAAACCACCAGCGCATTGAGCATTGATATCCCACCAACCAGAGGCTATAAATTTAATGCGTTCGCGTTCGCGCTCAACTACAAGACGAGTTGCTACCGATTGCACGCGTCCCGCAGAGAGACGTGGCATGACTTTCTTCCAGAGCACAGGAGAGAGGCGATAACCATAGAGACGGTCAAGGATTCGACGAGTTTCTTGCGCATCAACTAACCGTTGATCCAATTCGCGAGTATTGGCAGCTGCTTCTTGAATTGCTTCCTTGGTAATTTCGTGGAAGACCATTCGGCGTACTGGAACTTTTGGTTGCAATACTTCAAGTAAGTGCCACGCAATGGCTTCGCCTTCGCGGTCCTCGTCTGTTGCTAGCAGAAGTTCGGTGGCATCTTTGAGGAGCGCCTTGAGCTCGCTGACTTTTTTCTTCTTATCTCCATAAACGACATAGAGAGGTTCGAAATCGTTATCTACGTTGACGCCTTCTTTGGCCCACGCGATGCCCTTGTACGCGGCTGGAATATCAGCAGCGCGTTGCGGGAGATCACGAATGTGACCCACGCTGGCTTCCACCACATATCCATCGCCCAGGAATTGGCCAATCTTCTTGGCTTTCGCAGGTGATTCAACGATGACCAGGCGGGTCATTTAGGACTCCTTTAGGAAGGGGTGGAACATAGCGAAGAGCTCCTCAGCGCAGGCCTTGCGACCCCCACTTATGGATGCTCATATATATAGAGTGTGGCGGTAGGGGGCGGGTCCCTGTCAAACTGAAGTCATATAAGTCCAGGTCAACACCTTTTTCTAGGCTGGGAGCAAGAGTCCAAAACGAATGAGCTCGCGAATGAGGTCGATCCCGCCCTCATAAGCCGTACTCACTGCGTGCACAAAGTCACTCTCCGTGTAACTCGAGACCACCTCTGGATCAAGGGCTACGGCCCGGCGCAACCCACTCGTTTGCACCAGAGTGTGGCCTGAAGCGATGACATCGGGATGGGCCACCCAGGAGCGCTCAAGGATCTCATCGTCTTCCAGATCATGAGCCAGATTTGCACCAGCGAAATATTCAAGAAGTGCGGGAGCAAGTGGGTTGTGTAGCAGATCGAGCTGCTGCGGGATCTCTTCGAGGTAGCGATGTGGGAAGAATGAGTCACGTTTGTGTAGCGCGATCCACCCAAAGCCCACGCCGTCGTAGGGCGCAAGGTATTCCAACCAGCGTGTCTTGATCTCAGCGCGATCAGTGACACCACCATCGTCGAGCCACAGTTCAACATACTCTTCAGCGGAGAGACGTTCGCGTTGCACTACCCACGCATCACACCCCGTAGGCGCTATCCAATCAATGAGGCGATCGCGCCAATCATCTTTGATTAACCAATTAGCAAGACAGATAAACCAACCATCATCATTCATATACTCTGCCGCGTTACTCACGATTTCTCGGCTCACTGAATCGCCTTCCATTCCCGCATCGCGATATTCAAAAAGTGCGGTAGGAGCAATCACAAATGGCGGATTGCACACAATGAGATCAAATGTTTCGCCAATAACAGTTTCGTAGAGCGAACCTTGGCGTAAATCGATTCGAATTCCAGAAATTTGGGCACTTCTATGCGCTAATTCCAAGGCGCGGGAGTTTGTATCAGTACCAACAATTTCGTCTACATGCTCAGAGAGAAAGAGTGATTGAATTCCAGAGCCGGTGCCTAGATCGAGTGCACTCTTGAAGTGCGTTCGCGGTGTCAGAGAGGCGAGCATCAACGAAGCGTTGCTCATGCCAAGTACGTAATCATTCCCACGCTCTTGAGGCGTTCCTTCATCTGAAAGGAGAAACTTTCCAGGAATGGGCTCTTCGACTTTGAGTCCATCCATCGCGTAGCGCGAGGTAAATCCAGGGAGAAAAAGAGAGAGCGGGGAGTCGTTAACCGACTCCCCGCTCTCGTTGTTCTTAATTTGCAGGGCCCTTTTCAACTAGCCGATCTGCGTGGATTTGCGCTTGGTGTTGACCAGCGCAGCCACGATGATTGCGAGTGCAACGAGTGAAATAGCGATTCGGAGACCAGTATTTGCACTATCACCAATGCTGAAGGAGACGATTGCTGGCGTCACTAGGAGCGCCACCAAGTTCATTACCTTGATCAATGGATTGATAGCAGGGCCAGCGGTGTCCTTGAAAGGATCGCCGACCGTGTCACCAATGATCGTTGCTGCATGTGCATCAGAACCCTTGCCACCGTGGTGACCGTCTTCCACCATCTTCTTAGCGTTGTCCCACGCGCCACCGGAATTGGCGAGGAAGACTGCCATCAAAGTACCGGTGCCGATAGCACCAGCAAGGTATGCACCGAGGGCGCCTACGCCGAGGCCGAAGCCGACTGAGATAGGAGCCAAAACGGCGAGGAGACCTGGCGTTGCGAGCTCACGAAGTGAATCCTTCGTGCAGATATCGACTACGCGGCCGTACTCCGGAAGTTCGGTACCCAACATGATGCCTGGGTGTTCTTTGAACTGATTGCGTACCTCTCGCACGACCGCACCGGCAGCGCGGGAGACCGCGTTGACAGCAAGACCAGAGAAGAGGAATACCACTGCGGCGCCGATGATGAGACCCACGAGGTTACGTGGATCCGCAACGTCAAGGACGCCGCTGAATTGCAATTGATCTGCAATCGACTTGACGTCGATTCCGGAATCAATAACAGCATTCTTGATTGCAGCGGTGAAGGATCCGAAGAGCGCGGTGGCTGCAAGTACTGCAGTGGCAATCGCGATGCCCTTAGTGATTGCCTTCGTGGTGTTACCGACTGCATCGAGTGAAGTAAGAACCTTGGCGCCTTCTCCGTGGACATCGCCAGACATTTCTGCAATGCCTTGTGCGTTATCTGAGATCGGACCGAAGGTATCCATGGCGACGATGACGCCGACCGTGGTGAGCAAACCGCAACCTGCGAGCGCAACTGCAAAGAGCGAAACGATGATGCTTCCGCTACCTAGTAAGAATGCGCCAAAGACAGCGGATGCGATGAGAAGTGCTGAGTAAACAGCAGACTCGAAACCGATTGAGATACCAGCGAGAATTACTGTGGCGGCACCAGTTTGTGATGAAGCAGCTACGTCGTTAACTGGACGACGCCCAGTCTCGGTGAAGTAACCCGTGAGTACTTGGATAGCGGCAGCAAGGGCGATACCAATGAGTACCGCGATGATGGCAACCATCCGAGGATTAGTCGCTGATTCAACATGTGGACTTGGCGCAAAGCCTGCGAAGCTGTCTGGCAAGTAAGCAATGGTGGCAACTGCAACGAGTACCGCACTGATGATTGCTGAGATGAAGAATGAGCGGTTGATTGCTTGCATTCCACTCTTGTCAGTTGAACGAAGGCGCGTGATGAAGATACCGATAACTGCGGTAACAACACCGATTGCAGGAACGATGAGTGGGAATACCAAGCCCATCTCGCCGAAAGCGGCCTTACCCAGGATGACGGCAGCAACAAGAGTTACTGCGTATGACTCGAAGAGATCTGCAGCCATACCGGCACAGTCACCGACGTTATCGCCGACGTTATCAGCAATCGTTGCGGCGTTACGAGGATCGTCTTCTGGAATTCCTTGCTCAACCTTACCCACGAGGTCAGCACCGACGTCAGCCGCCTTGGTGAAGATACCGCCACCCACGCGCATGAACATCGCGAGCATCGCAGCGCCGAAACCAAAACCTTCGAGCACGGATGGAGCATCGCCTTTGTAAATAAGCACGATCGTTGATGCGCCTAGAAGACCGAGGCCGACAGTGAGCATGCCCACGACGCCACCGGTACGGAAGGCGATCTTCATTGCCGGTTGTGCGCCGTGATCCTTGGCGGCGGCAGCGACACGTACGTTTGCACGTACTGCAAGCCACATACCTTGGTAACCCACGAATGCAGAGAAGAGCGCACCCAAAATAAAGAAGATGGAGCGGCCAATGCGGATATCCGCATGTCCTGGAAGTGCGAAGAGAAGGAAGAAGACAAGGACAACAAAGATAGAGAGCGTCTTGAATTGTCGGGTGAGGTAAGCCGCTGCGCCTTCTTGGATTGCAAGGGCGATCTTCTTCATGCTTTCGGTGCCTTCATCTGCAGCGAGCACCTGTAAGCGCAAGCCGTAGGCAACAACAAGGGCTGCGAGCGAAACCGCCATAACGATTACGACGAAGACCAGGTTCATGCCCGTGAGTTGAATAGCGGCCCCCTCGGCAATGAGGTGGGTCTTGGACATACGTCCTCCATAGGGTCGGGATAGGCGCGGTCAGTGACCAGCGCGTGGACTCCCGAATTCTACGGGCCTGGGGACCCTGCGCCGAACAGCGCAGAGCCCCAGGGATGTCGCTTTCACCACATTAGCGGTGGGAATCTCTGGATTCTGTCCAATTTGTCCTGATAGCCACAGCTTTGAGTCTGAAATTGGCGCCGGTGAGATGCGGCCAAGGAGTGGGGGCAATCAGATGGATCTCATCAATATTGCCGTCACTGCACCTGACTAGTCGGGCCGAAGGCAAGTTGGTGCGCACATCGGCGGCCACGGTCTCGAAAGCTTGATGCTGGGTCATCGCATCGCTGGCTTCTTGCATAGCAGTACTTACCTGCGAATAACTCACCGCCCATGAAGTTGCCACTCCCCCACCAGCCAAGAAGAGCACCGCGAGTGAAATTACGGTAGCGGTGCGCACGGCTTTCAACGAAGGATCCAGTGATAGAGCTTGGTGATGGCGAAGTCGAGATACGAGAGTGCGGTGGGGGAAGTAAAGATCTTATAAATCACGCTGCCCACCGTGCAGACAGCCGGTGAGGCTAACGCTAAGAAGCCGATGAATGGCAGAAAGCCATCCTCACCTTTCGCGCGCATCAGCATTTTCGTTGGAATAAGAGATCTCATCTCTCCTCTTTTCTGAATTGATTGACCCCACCCGTCGTGGAGTGGAGGAGATAATCCCGTTGCAAGTGGGAAAGTGAACGGCCCGTGAAATGACTGTGGACAAGGTCGCGACACGTGTAAAAGCTTCCGTTCCGCTCAACTCACCGGCGTTCTCCGTCTACGATCACTACATGTCACCCACTGAAAGCGAAACCACTTCTCGTCAGGGCGCCTTCTTTGACCTCGATAAGACCATCATTGCAAGATCTTCAGTGCTGGCTTTTGCTACGCCTTTCGCACGTGCTGGGCTTATGTCAAAGAAAACTTTGCTGAAAAGCGTTTATTCACAATTACTCTTCTCGACATCGAGCGCCGACCACGATAAGACCGAGAAATTACGTGCACAGCTCTCAGAGATGGTGGCGGGCTGGCCAATTGACGAAGTGAAAGAGATCGTCAACGAAACACTTCATAAATTAATCGAGCCAATCATCTTTGAAGAAGCTCTCGATCTTATTGAAGATCATCAGGACGCAGGGCATGAAGTGGTTATCGTTTCTTCTTCCGGCGAAGAAGTAGTGCGACCTATCGCTGCGCTACTCGGAGTCAAGTCAGTGATCGCTACGCGTATGCATTCAGAAGATGGAAAATACACTGGCGAGATTGAATACTACGCATTCGGCCAAGCTAAGGCAGATGCCATCATACAATTTGCGTCAGAGAACAATATCGACTTAGCAAAATCATTTGCATATTCTGACTCAATGACAGACGTTCCGATGCTTTCGTGCGTTGGAAAAGCGCATGCCGTTAATCCCGATAAGGAATTACGCCGACTGGCTATCGAAAAAGGCTGGAAAGTTCTTACCTTTAAGGAACCGATCTCACTTCAAGATCGTCTCGAATCCGTGCCAAAGAAATCACTTGTTATTGCTGGGGCTGGAGTAGCAATTATGGGAATACTTGCGGTAGCACAAGGGGTGCGGAAGAAAAAAGTTCGTACCCCTACTTCGTAGTGACCTCTACTGCGTTTACTTTGTCGGGTTATCCTGAATGGCATCTGCGATTTCAAAGGCAGATTGGGCACCCACTTCGATAGCTTTCGAAATATAAGTAAGCCAACTCACCAATGCCTCTTCTGTACCTTCCTCGTAACGCTTGAGGGCTAATCGATATGAAGGACTCCCTAGCAGTGCGATACCTCGTTCCAGCGATGCGATGCCATCTGGATCTGCGCCACGTTCTATTAAAACCGCTCGCGCA
>CAIMVH010000086.1 GCA_903844855.1 uncultured Actinomycetes bacterium
CTCCTCGACCTGTGCGATATACAACAGGCCAGAATCAGGGTGCAGCGACTTTCCAGCAATACCAACGATCCAATCTCCTACCTCTGCTGCCGCACGAATGTGTGGCTTACAGATAGCGAGCGAGAGACGACCTCGATACACGGCTGGGGCACCGCCATTGTCGGTAGTCAGCTTGTAGATGAAGATTGTGTTCCCAGGTTTTGTATAGGTGTTCATTGTCAACCATGCCCAATCGGCATTAATGAGTTTGTGGCGGAAGGAGACCTCGTTTGGTGTGACCAGCCTCCCCAGTAACCTTCATACTGCGCCAGTACGCGGCCTCAAATTCGGGCCATCTCTCTTCCATTTCAAGATCCGACAAGAGTGCATGGATGACACTATCTGAGAGGTGGTGAGCAGTTCGAGTATCAAGACCCTCCGCCCACATGCCCTTCATTTTTCGCCACGTATGGCTTTCCGGATTTTTCTCTAGGAACGCATTTAGATGAGCAGCTTCATTCGCAGCAATCCCCCAAAACTTCTTTAGACTTTTCACTCTAATTGGCATTGCATCCAGAATCCATGGCGAGACATTAAATACGTCACTTACTGCCTGGAACAGCAAGTAACCAAATCTACTTGCGAGCAACGAGAAAATTGCGTCGCGATCAATAGGATCTGCGAAACCCCAAGAGACCATCTTTGCCGTTGATGTTACTTCTCTCAATTGGAAATCCAGAGTTCTCAGGGGTCGCAAGGTGGCTGGAAACCAATAACCAGCGACCCCCTTGGACATGAGGTTGTTTGACCCGGGTGGCAGAATCAACGCGCTACGGTCTTCTAATTTTCTGAACAGGTCCGACATAAAAATGCCATCAATCTTCTTTAGTCGCTCTAGTGATCGTAAATTGACAGAGATCATTCTTAGAAGCGGCAAAAGCGCCGGTCGTGATGCCTGCGTCCAACGGTTTAGTCCTGTTACGAGAATTTCCGATTTGTCCGACGGGATCAGGAAGTTGATTGTAATGCGAAGATGTACACCTCTAAAAAGGGCATCAGGAACATCACCAAATGAGGCGCATGAGAACTGCCGGTTCGCCCCGAGCAAGTGCTTTCGAAGCTCTTCGTACTCTCCCCCAAAAGAGAGGGATAGCGGCATCACCATCGCGTAGGTGGCGCGATCGTTCATGAGGTTTTGAGCTCGGTACGCACACGGTGCGTAAATATCAGGGGCGTTGGAACATGGGTATGGCCCAAACTCGTAGCCCGAGATTTTCCTGCGACTGATGTATGGCGGATTACCAATCACCACATCAAAGCCCCCATTCAGCATCACAGTAGGGAATTGAGCTAAATAGTGGAGTGGTTCGTGGCTTGATAGCCAGCCAGCAAGAGGTACTTCGTTTGCCATTGCCTTGTGTAGTGAGATATTCAGTTGATCTTTCAGCTCCGTTGCGAGCTGCTTTGCGATGATTCTCTTTTCTTCTCTCAATTCGTGATCTTCTATCTGCTGGACTGCATTAAAGGCTCTTATCGCCTCGGAGAGCTCGTTCAGTTTTGCATTTACTACTGGCAACTCATGTTGCGCCCAAAGAGCTGGTCCGATAAGTTGCTCGAGCTCTTTGTGGCTGTTTACCCCGACTAGCAGGTTGCCTTCGGCCAGGTTGAATTCAAGATCCGGGAGCGGCCGTAGATCCTCATAGACGCTTGTAGTAGCCACGAGCGCCAAGTAAAGGCGGAGTCGTGCGATTTCAACGGCTTCCCCTGAAAGGTCGGCCCCATACAGGCTGCGGATAATGAAATTGGTACGGATGGCGAGGCGTCGTTGCCCGAGATTTTTCGCCGTGAACTTTTTTTTGAAGCTAGGTGCTTTGATCTTCGTGTCGCCGGAGAATTCGTCTGCCCGACTCAGCGCATCAAGGGCGAGCTCCTCAAGGAATGCGAGGGCCGCCAGTAGGAACGCACCCGAACCACAGGTTGGATCGACGATCGTGATAGAGAAGAGCTCTTCCCAGTACTGCTGCAGCTTGTCTGGAGCCAGCGTGCGCATGGCGTCGGAGATCAGCACTGGATTGTTGAGATTGAAGCGGAAGAGCTCGGCTGGGGTCCCAAACTTACCGGTGCCAAGTTCCTTCGTCATCTGGGCGGCGTACTTCAGGCGGTCACGTACCTCCCATACCGTCTCAGTAGGGAGGCCACGTCCGGCAGGAACCGGTTTGGACCATTCGGCCGCCTCTTTAGAGCCAAGTTTCGGGTACTCCCCAAGCCACTCCTCTGCGTCAGCTCGACCGACAAAGTGCTCAGAAGGCAGGTATCGCTCGGGGTCCTTGGCGATCAGCGCGCCGAGATCCACGCCGAGGTCGATCAGGCGCTGCAGAACCGTCGAGCCAACAGTTCGCGTCGTCATCCACCTCGTGACGTCCGAAGGGGTGTAGAACGCGCCGGTCTCTTCCTCTCCTTCGTTGACGTATCTCTCAAAGATATGACCGAGGATGTCTGGGTTGATCTGCGGAAGGGATTGATCTTCAGCGTTCTCTGACTCATCAAGGTGCCAGCGATAACGACGGAATATCGCGAAGATGTCAGTAAAGATGTCGTCGTCAAGCTCAATCGTGTGTTCCTTTTCGAGTTGATGATGTGCAAAAACCCCACCATTCAGATA